>NZ_JAVAXX010000160.1:0-14790 GCF_042709275.1 Bacillus sp. LR_5
GGCTGGGATCGGCGCTGGCGGTTTTTACTTTTTTACCCACATGAACCAAGTTGCCGTATCATCGGAGCCCTATGCTGAATCGGTCGCGGTATACATGGGAGGAGATTCAGAATCAGGCCAAACGTTTTCTGGAAAGGTTGAACCTGAGAAACAGCAGAAAGTATACATAGATTCAGAAAAAGGCAGCATTAAAAAAACATACGTCAAAGAAGGCGATCAGGTTAAAAAGGGCGATAAGCTTTTTGAGTATGAGGGCGAGGATCATTCTGATGAAGTGGAGCAAGCCAATTTGCAAATTGAAATGACAAATCTGCAAATCAACCGTTTGCAAAAATCAATAACGGAAACGGAAAAGAAGCTGAAAGTTGCTGGAAAAGAAGAGAAAACCCAGCTTCAAGATGAACTTGATCAAGCCAATTTCGATTTGAAAACAAGCCAGCTTGAACTGAAGCAGCATCAAAAAGAACTGGCTGGCCTGACGAAAAACAAAGGTTCCAATGTCATTACAAGCAAGCATGACGGAATCGTTCAAAGCGTCAATCAGGATATCGCTGACGGTGCAACAGGTGACCAGGCAGCAGGCCCGTATATCCAGATTGTTTCGACGGGCAAATATCTGGTCAAAAGCCAAATCAATGAGCTGTTAATGGACATGATCAAAAAAGGCAGCAAAGTCAGGGTCACGCTGAAAACAGGCGGTGAGGGCGAGTGGAAAGGAAAGGTCACCTCGATCGGCAAGCTTCCAGCGGGAGCAGGCGAGGGTGAAGAATCAGAAAGCTTTGCTGATGAAGAAATGAACCCCCAGTCCTCTAACTATCCTTTCACCATTTTATTAGACAGCCATAAAGGTCTTGAAGTCGGCTATCATGTCAACATCGAAGTGATGAGTGATAATGCTGATGCGGATACGATCAAGCTGCCGTCCGACATGGTCATTCAGGATGACGGCGAACCGTATGTGTGGAAAGCTGATGAGAATCAGAAAGCGGTTAAGCAGCCTGTTGAAATCGGAGAGACTGATGAAAATGACATGGTGGAAATTAAGAGCGGCCTGACGCCGGAAGATTATGTGATCTATCCTGATCCCGCGGTCAAGGAAGGAAAGCAGGTTACAGTCAATGCTGACACTGAATAATATTTCGAAGTCGTACAAGCTGGGAAAAGAAGAAGTTCCAATCTTGAAACATATCAATCTGACTGTTCAGGCGGGGGAGTTTTTAGCTATTATGGGGCCTTCCGGTTCTGGAAAGTCAACGCTAATGAATATTATCGGCTGTTTGGACAGGCCAACCTCAGGAACCTATACGCTTGACCAGATCGATATATTGAAAGGGAAAGACGGGGCTTTAGCCGAAATTCGCAATGAATCAATCGGGTTTGTGTTTCAAACTTTCCATTTGCTTCCGCGTCTCACCGCGCTGCAAAATGTCGAGCTGCCGATGATCTACAATAAAGTGAAGAAAAAAGAGAGAAGGCAACGGGCATATGAAGCGCTGGAAAAGGTCGGATTAAAAGACAGGGTCTCCTACAAACCGCCTAAGCTGTCCGGCGGCCAAAAGCAGCGGGTGGCGATAGCGAGGGCCCTTGTCAATCAGCCGAGGTTTATTTTAGCTGATGAACCGACCGGGGCCCTTGATACCAAATCAAGTGAACAAATTTTGTCACTGTTTTCTGAACTGCATCGGGAAGGCAAGACCATTATTATGATAACCCACGACCCGGACGTCGCCAAAAAAGCTGACAGAACCGTTTTTATCAGAGACGGAGAGCTGGTATTAGATGAGAGAGGGGATATCAGCCATGCTTGAACATATTCGAATCTCCTTTCAGTCCATTTTCTCTCATAAATTAAGATCCATTCTGACAATGCTCGGCGTGATTATCGGCATAGCGGCAATCATCGCGATTGTTTCAATGCTGAAGGGCCAAAGTGAGCAATTAAAGCAAAGTATGATCGGCATGGGAAACAACGCCATCAATGTTGTCTACCAACCGTCTGGCGGAGAAGAGGAGAGCGGCGGCCCTCAGGTGTCGTATGCGTCCGCGCCGCCTGTAGCGGAAGAAACAGTAAAGGCGATCAAATCAGATCCGATGGTCAAAGGATTATCCTTATATTACTTATCAGAAGGCGCGAGCGTTTTTCATTTAACTAACGTTTCGTATCCCCAAGTGTATGGAGTGGACGATGATTACTTCGACATGTTTCCAATCCGAATAACCGAAGGGAGAAAGCTGACAGAAAATGATTTAAACAGCACACACCAAGTGGTGATGATCAATGAAGCTGTCAGAGATGAACTGTTTCCGGACGGAGAAGCTCTGCATAAAAGCATTGAGATGAATGGTGTGCCGTTTAAGGTCGTCGGTGTTTTTAAAGAAAAAAATCAACAGGAAAGCATGTTTGAAGGCGACTACGCGAACCCGGTTTTGTACGTGCCGAAAAAAGTGTGGCCGCTTATTGAAGGGTTTGACGCGCCAACGCAGATTGCCGTGCAGGCTGATTCTTCTGAGCATATCCAAGAAGCGGGTGTAATGGCTGCAGATCTTTTAAATCAGGGACTGTCAGAAGCTGAGCTGGAAAAAGCAGAGTACAGTGTAATGGATCTTCAGGAGATCGCGCAGGAAGTGGAGTCCTTTAATCAGTCATTTGCATTGCTGCTTGGCGGAATCGCCAGTATTTCACTTTTGGTGGGCGGTATCGGCGTCATGAACATTATGCTCGTTTCCGTAACGGAGCGCACGAGGGAAATCGGAATTAAGAAAGCGCTCGGTGCTAAGCGGCGTGTGATTTTATTTCAATTTTTAACCGAGGCTGTCGTGCTGACAAGCATTGGCGGAATACTCGGTGTGCTGGCGGGCTTCGGCATCGCCAAGCTGCTGACGGTCATTTTTCCGATGCCTTTTATCGTCTCCATTCCAGCTGTTGTCGGAGCACTCATCTTTTCAATGGCAGTCGGCATTATCTTCGGCTTGCTTCCGTCTATCAAGGCTTCGAAGCTTCAGCCTGTAGACGCGCTTCGCTATGAATAAAAAGAACGCATCCAATTGGAATGCGTTCTTTTTTTAGCTGGGAAGAGCCGAGTTGCATTTGTCTAAAATCAAAAAAACGGCTGCGACAATCATTTCTTCTGTGGTGGACAGCCAAATGTCGCTGATCAATTGGTCTGTTGTATGAGCAGTCATCCACAAAAACAGCAGCTGTACGATGCCGGCAAGGAGAATGAATAGACGTTTTCCTGTCTTGAAAAATGTAAAGCTATGTATCATCAGCCTTTCAAATGGTTCAAAGCATAATCCGAGAACAAGAAATACCACGGCAAAAAGCAGGACATGAGCTGCTGAGCGGTAGCTCGTTCCCGCTAAAGAAAACAATATATAGATGACAGCAAAATAGGTCAACACCACTGCTGCTGCGGCTAGCAAGTACTTTATGGAGAGCCGCAATAAGCGTTTTGAAGGGTTTTGATGTTTCACTGGTTCAGCTCCTTATGAAGGCTTGCAGAGAACGAGTGCTCTCTGCAAGCCGCAAGTCTTTTATTTACTGCATTTCTTTTTCACTACTGGGTGCTTTTCTTTTGAAAGCACATCAGTAAAGTCTTTGCCCAAGTCAAGGTGCGCTTGAACAAATGTTTCAGGTAGCATGGCAAGCCATTGGTTTAAAGATACATCAGCATAATGGTCGTCTTTGAAGATTTCTAAAAAGACAAGCGGTTCATCCCCGA
This sequence comes from Bacillus sp. LR_5, assembly GCF_042709275.1. NCBI lineage: Bacteria > Bacillati > Bacillota > Bacilli > Caryophanales > Bacillaceae > Bacillus > Bacillus sp. LR_5. Next base: position 3,723 of record NZ_JAVAXX010000160.1, read on the forward strand.
TGTTTTCAACGTAATGACCCATTGCAAATGGTACATATCCGACATCACCGGCTTGGTAATTAAACGTTCTGGCATGGCCGTCAGATGCAAAAACGGTCATTCTAGCTTTACCGGAGATGTAGTATTGCCATTCGTGGGTATTTGGATGCCAGTGCAGTTCTCTCATGGCGCCGGGTTCTACTGTTACGAGCGCTGATGCGATGGTTTTAGACACTTTGAAGTTTGTCGAATCTGCAATGTATACTTTTCCTCCCTCAGATTCGATCGGCTCTTGTTCAAGAAGGCGGTAAGTAAATGGATAAGGCACTTCGCCATTCGGCCCTTCCACAATATCATCTTTTAAACTGCCAGGAAGTTGGTTTTCAAATATATATTTTTCTTTGCCAGGCAAATTGGCAATCTCTTCTTTTGTCACGCCGAAGTTCGCAGCAATGACTTCTTTTGGAGTGTGGGCAAGCCAATCTGTCAGCTGGAACGTGCTGTTTTCAGAGAATGATCCATCGTCAAACACGAGCAGGAACTCAGCTCCCTCATCCAGCGCTTGGATGGAGTGCGGCAGGCCTGACGGGAAGTACCAAAGGTCTCCTTCACCTACATCGTCAATAAAGCTGCGCCCTTTTTCATCTACAATTGTGACTCTTGCACTTCCGTAAATCATATAAGCCCATTCAGCTTCTTTATGCCAGTGAAGCTCGCGAATCGCGCCTGGCTTCAGCCGCATATTTACGGATGCAAGGTTTTCTGAAATCGGCAATTCACGTACTGTCACTTCACGGGCATATCCGCCTTTTTCTAATCGGTTATGAGTATCAGAGAACGAAAACTTCATATTGCTGACGGTGCCATGATCGGTTTCAGGCGGAACGAGCATATCAGGGTTTTGCCGGTCTCTTTCAATATTGCGCGGGATTTTTACCGTTGCTCCTTTGTCTCCTCTAATTGGCTGCGGAATGTCATTTTGTTTTTTCATGAAATGTTTCCTCCTTAAATTTAATGTGATAGCAGAAAGAGAAGGTGAAAGGCCTTTCGTTTTCCCTTCTGTTTTGTTAAGTGAAAAAAACCAGTGAAAAGTCAACTTCGATTGAAAAATTATTTTTTTGCATGATCTTTCAGTTCTGTCATTAGTTCTATTAGTTGATCAAACTTCTTTTCGAATCGGGTCAGCAGATACATTGCAATCAGCGCGGGAAACCCCAAATTGCCGATCTGTTTTACGACTTCCTCTATAAAAACCTGATCCATAGGAAAATACCTCCCTTCTTTTTCTGCAGTCATGTTTGTAAGTGAAGGAAAACCGATAAAACGTAAACTGCTGCAAAGTATTTTGGAAGACACTAGGCGGAAAGTAGTAGTTTACTTTTTTTTGCTTTCCTTCATTTAATTTAGTAGGGAGGCGGTTTGATGGACTATCAAAGTCTTTTACGGTCAAAATGTAAGGAGATAATGAAGCATCCCATCGTGAAGCATTTTTTGAGCAATCCTCAGCATTACCGTTTGTTCAAAAACGTAATGGAAAGCCCTAACGAAAAAGATGCAAAATCATTGGACGAGCTATTTAAGCAATTTTATAAAGAAATCCGCATCGTCAAGTATATGAATTCAATGATTCGCATCTTTTCTATTGATTTTGATAAGCGGGTTCGCAAAAACCAAAAACGGTATCCGCTGACGGTTGATCATCCGGAGGCGGGAGATCGGCTTCCTTCCGAAACAGGTAGCGATGCATTTGAAGAATTTTTAGACAGGCAGGATGATTTGAGCCAGCATGTACAGGATTACCAGCTCTACCAAGCGATCCAGAAGCTGACTGACAAACAAAAAAGTGTGCTGACGAAAGTCTATCTTCACGGTGCCACGATGCAGGAGATTGCAGATTCATTAGGGGAGTCCCGACAAAACATCTCCAACATTCATAAAAAGGGGCTGGAGAATATCAGAAAGCAGCTAGCGGCGCAAAAAAAGGGGGGAAAGTAAGCTGTGAACGGCCAGTTTGAACAAAAAAAGAAACAAAAAGACGAGACTTATGACATTGAGCACCTGATTGCATGCTTTTCACCGATGATCAGAAAAAAACTCAGCAATACGTCCTATCAAGAAAGAGAAGATTTAGAGCAAGAGCTGAAGATCAAAATGTTTGAAAAGGCTGATATGCTTTTGTGTCAGGATGTACCGGGGTTTTGGGAGTTTATTTTGTACATGATAGATGAGAACTCATAATATTTTCATATGAAAAAACATCAAAAGGGAGCGCTTGTTTGCTCCTTTTTTGCTGTTTTGATTTGCCAAGCTCCAATGTATTCAAAAATGTACCATAAATAAACGATATAATGATAAGATGAAAAAAACAGTGACAGAAAGGAACATAAAAGTGGAAAATGCGTCAATTTTAATCGTAGACGATGAGAAAGCGATTGTGGACATGATCAAACGCGTTCTCGAAAAAGAAGGTTATCGAAATATACTGGATGCGGCAAGCGCAGAAGAAGCGATTCCCGTTGTGAAGGCCAATAAGGTTGACTTGATTGTGCTGGATGTCATGATGGGCGGAATGTCCGGTTTTGAAGCCTGCACACTGATCAGAGAGTATTCAGACGCTCCGATTTTTTTCCTGACGGCAAGATCATCCGACGCGGACAAATTATCGGGCTTTGCGGTTGGAGCTGATGACTATATCACAAAACCATTTAATCCGCTGGAATTAGCGGCGCGGATCAGAGCGCATCTCAAGCGTACATATCAATCGAAAGAAACGAGTTCAAATCAAACCTACACATATGATTACTTTACTTTTTCTCCGCAAAATGCCGAGTTGATCGTAGGCGGGGAAGCCGTTGCCTGTTCAGCCCAGCTTCTGCAGCTTTTGCAGTATTTTTGTGAACACCCTAACGTGGTGCTTTCCAAAGATCAAATATATGAAAAAGTATGGGGCTATCCTTCCTACGGTGACAACAACACCGTCATGGTTCATATTCGCAAGCTTAGGGAGAAGATTGAGCGCGATCCGAGCAATCCGGAGTATATTGTAACCGTTCGAGGTCTCGGTTATCGTTTTATCCCAAATCCTGAAGGCAAGCGGTCATGAGGTTAAGATGGAAGTTTTTGTTTCACTTTTTCGGCCAGATGCTGATTGTGATCCTGCTGCTTACGGTTATGCTTGTTGCGTCGTTTTTCTATTTAGACGCTCGTTTTAGCGATGCGGAATCCAATTCAGGGCTGACGAAGGCAACGACCGACACACTTGAGGCATATCTCGATGTAAACGAAGACGGGACATGGGAAGTGGATAATTTCCTGAAGAAATCTGTTGATAAACAGCACGGCTGGATGCAAATCATTGATTCGGAAGGAAACACTGATTATTCCTACGGCGTGCCAAAAGACGTGCCGGGCACCTATACCAAGAAAGAGCTTTTGTCTATTTATAAAACCAAAAAGCTTCATAACTATAAACTGAATTATTGGGCCATCAATATTGAAGATAAGTCGTATCTTCTATTGTCCGGCTGGAAATCAAAAAGTGAACAGCTCCTGACTTCCGTTGAAAAGCGCGAACAAAAGATAGACTCACTAGCGCACTATAAGTCCAGTACCATCGACTATATTAAACGGAAAAAAGGCGCCATTTACCTGTTAGACAGCAATGGAAAGATTCTCGACAGCATCAACAGCACAAAAAGCGAAAGAAAAACGATGAACCAGCTGGAGCTGCTTAAATACAGCTCTAAGCCTTGGAACTATAAACGGGAAATTTCCGTTAAGATCCTCAATAAAGACAGATGGATGGTCGCTACGGTGCCGAACCCAGTCTATGTAACCGATCAGGAGTTTAACAAATCATTCCTGAAGGTTGTATTAAAAGCGATGTTTCTCGTGATGGCCGTTTTGTTCATGTATATCATTTGGATGACCGTTTGGTATATGTTCCGATTCGGGCTGCCGATTTTTCACACGATTAGATGGCTGGTCAATCTGTCAAAAGGGAAGCTTGAGGAACCCAGAAACCGGGACGGCCGTCCTGTCAGCAAAAATAAAAAGGGAAAAATCAAACAGCCGTACCGCTTCTTCGGTGAGATATTTGAATCAATGGATCAGCTGACTGAAACGCTGAGAAGGGATAAAAGAAACAGAGAAAAAATCCAGGCGACAAGGGAAGAATGGATTGCCGGTTTGTCACATGACTTAAAAACACCGCTCAGCAGCATTTACGGCTACAGCATGATGCTCGAGTCGAAGCAGTATGACTGGTCGCCGGAAGAAGTGAAAGAAATGGGGCAGGTTGTCAGAGAAAAATCTGAATACATGTCCAAGCTGATTGAAGACTTAAATTTAACGTATCGCCTGAAAAATGATGCTCTTCCTATTGAGAGAAAGCTCACTAGCCTAATCCCGTTTTTTAAAAATGTCATTGAGGATTTTAAGAAAAATCCGTTTTCTGAAGGGTATGATATCTCGTTTGTATCCAAAGAAGAGCATATTGAATTTGCCCTTGATGAAGCGTGGTTCAGGCGCATATTAGAAAACCTCCTTGGGAATGCCGTGAAGCACAACGACAAAGGAACAGAGATTCAAGTCATTCTGGAGCAAACAAAAAATCATATATCTTTAAAGGTGAAGGACAATGGGAAAGGAATGGATGAAGAAACGATTACCCATTTGTTTAACCGTTACTACAGAGGGACGAACACAAAAGATTCAACTGCCGGAACGGGTCTCGGGCTCGCGATTGCCAAGGAGCTTGTCCATCTGCATAACGGAACGATACATGTGAACAGCAGAATGAACATTGGAACGGTCATTACCATCCTTTTTAAAAAACATTAAACATCAAGTGGTTTGGACACCTCTTTGCCGGGAATAACAATATATAGACTGAAGCTAAAGAGGTGTAACACATGGATGCAGTATTGGAAGCAGACACTCGGGCAGTGATTGGAGAAGGCCCGTTATGGGATGAAGAGAACGGCCGCTTATATTGGGTTGATATCCTGGGGAGCGAGCTCCATATCTTTGACCCTGAAGAAAAAATCAACCGATCAATCAAATTCAAATCCTTTGTGACGGCGCTTGCGAAATATTCAAAGGATGAACTGATTATGACGATGAAGGACGGGTTTTACCTGTATCATCTTCGGGATGACAGCTTGGAAAAAATTAAACAGCCGAAGGACATGCATGAGAGCCTGAGATTTAATGATGCTAAATGTGACCCGTACGGAAGGCTTTGGGCGGGGACGACGAGCATGGAAGGCGAGCAAAAACAGGCGTCGCTGTACCGTTTGAATCTAGACGGCAGTCTTGTCAAAATCAAGGATCAAGTCTCCACCTCAAACGGTTTGGATTGGGACCGCGAGCGGAATTTGATGTATTACATCGATACGCCGACGCAGGAGATTGTGCGTTACAGCTATGATCCTCAAAGCGGAGATGTTTCGAATCCAGAACCTGTCTATCGTTTTGATCAGTCGGACGGATTGCCGGACGGCATGACAATTGACCAAAATGGCATGCTGTGGGTGGCGCTGTTTGGCGGCAGCCGCGTTGTTCACATTGACCCGTTTCAGAAAAAAGAAATCAATTCAATCAGCGTGCCGGCTAAATATGTCACGTGCTGCGCGTTCGGCGGCAGAGACTTAAAAACTCTTTACATTACAACGGCAACAGAACAAATGACAGAAAAAGAGAGATACGAGCAGCCTCACGCTGGAGGATTGTTTTCAGCACAACTGGAAACAGGCGGATATCAGCCGGTACCATTTGCTGGAGACGTATAAAAAAAACGCATCCGAAACACGGATGCGTTTTTTTATACTACAGAGAACGGATAATGCCGCCTTCCACACGCTGTGCCGTGCCGTTAATGGCGGATGCGGCGTCAGACGCGAGGAATACGATTGTGTTGGCGACTTCTTCTGCTGTCGCGTATCGCTGAATAAGTGAGGTTGGCTCATTGACCTTGAAATAGTCTTTGATAAATGTATCTGTATCCTGGCCGGCTGCTTGTGCGGCGCCTTCCATATAGGATGCCACACCCTCTGTCCAAGTAGGTCCCGGGAGCACTGAGTTGACCGTCACATTTGTGCCTTTTGTCATTTCAGCCATTCCTCTTGAAAGGCTGATCAGCGCCGTTTTTGTCATTGAGTATGGAATCATCGTTGGCAGCGGTTTGACGCCTGCTTCACTTGCAATATTTAAAATGCGGCCGCTGTTTTTGGCAAGCATTTTTGGAAGGAAGTGACGGCTTGTCCGAACGGCGCTCATCACGTTCACTTCGAAATATTGATTCCACTCTTCATCTGTCACATCGGCGAAGTCTTTTACCTCGAAGAAACCAAGGTTGTTGACAAGGATATCGATATCACCGATTTCATTTACTTTTTCGATAAAAGCCGCTGCTTCATCTGTTTTTGACAAATCGGCAGCAGCACCGTGCACTGTTCCATAGCCAGAAAGCTCTTCAATGGTGCGATCGACAGTCTCCTGTTTGCGTCCGTTGACAATGACTGCCGCACCCTCTTGCAGAAAGCTTTTTGCGGCGGCTTTCCCGATACCGGACGTCGAGCCGGTGATTAAGACGAGTTTGTCTTTTAGCTGTAAATCCATAAGAATCATTCCTTTTGATTGATGATGGTATTAAGTATACAAGATCAAATTTAGTGTTTACGAGGATTTTGCTCCCATACACAATATGGGAAAAAGTCATTCAGGACACATATACAAGCCTGTCAGTCATATAGTATAATTACTCCGAAAAAAGGATACGAATGTCAAATAGGTGCCGGTCCGTTAACAACAGTCGGCTTAAAAGGGAAACCGGTAAAAGCCGGTGCGGTCCCGCCACTGTAATTGGCCAAGCGCCAAGAGCCAGGATACCTGCCTGTTTGATCAGCACGAATTCTGCGAGGACAGATGATGTGTAAACAATAGGCTTTTTTGTGTTGTTTACAGCATCTTTACCGTCGTAGAGATGCTTTTTTAGTTCGTTTAGGAGGAAAAGATTATGAAAAAACGAGCCGGGATATGGACTGCGCTCCTGCTGGCTGCTGTTATGCTGGCAGGCTGCGGCAATCCTGCGGATCAGAAGGATTCAAAGGCAAAACAAAAAACAGAAGCGTTCCCTGTCACTATTGATGATGCGTCAAACCAAGATGTAACCATCAAAAAAGAGCCAAAAAAGATTGTTTCATTAATGCCGAGCAACACAGAAATTACATACGCACTCGGCCTTGGTGACAAAGTGGTCGGTGTCACCACAAACGATACCTATCCAAAGGAAGTCAAAAAGGTTGAGAAAGTCGGAGATATGAATGTAAACGTTGAAAAAGTCATTTCTCTAAAACCAGATCTCGTTCTGGCCCATGAGTCTTCCATGTCAGCATCAGCAGATGCCATCAAACAGCTGAAGGACGCGGGCATTACAGTGCTGACTGTCAATGATGCACAATCATTCTCCGAGGTGTACAAATCAATCGAAATGATCGGAGAAGCTGGCGGGGCGGAGAAAAAAGCTGATCAGCTCGTGAAACGCATGAAATCAGATCTAAAGGATATTAAAGAAAAAGTGAAAACCATTTCAAAAGACGAGGAGAAAAGCGTATTTATCGAGGTTTCTCCTGATCCTGACATTTATACAACCGGAAAAGATACGTTTATGAATGAAATGCTGAATGTCATCCATGCTAAAAACGCAGCTGCGGATCAGACAGGATGGGTGCAAATGACAGACGAGGCGATCGTAAAACTCAATCCTGATGCAATTGTTACAACGGACGGTGTGAAAGCGAAAGCTGTGGAAAAACGCGATGGCTGGAGCGAAATCAATGCTGTGAAACATCATCGTGTATATGATGTGGACCCTGATCTTGTGACACGTTCCGGTCCCCGTCTGATCGAAGGGGTCGAAGAACTTGCGGAAAGCATTTACCCGGATACGTTTAAGGAATAATCGTTATGCCGCATATATCATTGGTTTCTCATTTTTAGCCGTGAGCATCATCTTAGGAATTTCTTGCGGCAGCCTGCATATTCCTATTCCCGCTGTTTTTCGTGTCTTTTGGCATCAAGGTTTCGGCGGCTCTATCGGTTCTGATGATCCGATGTACACTAATATTATGATGAATATCAGACTGCCGAGAGTTGTGCTGGCCGCCCTTGTGGGGGCGGCTCTTTCTATTGCAGGGGCCGCTTTTCAAGGATTATTGAAAAATCCACTTGCTGATCCCTATACGCTAGGTGTGTCATCCGGTGCTTCAGTCGGAGCTGTTGTGACTCTGTTCTTAGGTCTGCACCTTCCTGTCATCGGAGAGTTTACACTCCCGGTTGTGAGTGTTGCCGCGGCACTTGCCACGATGGCGGCGGTCCTTTTCTTCAGCCGCCTCGTTCATGCTTCGATGTCTGTTTCCACCCTCATTTTGACCGGTGTCATCACTAACTCTTTTTTGGGCGCATTTATTTCTCTTATCATCGCCTTGACAGGAGACAACCTGCTTCCGATTGTGCATTGGCTGCTTGGCAGCGTCTCAATGAGGGGCTGGAGCTATGTTATTTTGTTTCTCCCGTTTTTTCTTTTGGGAATCACTTTATTGATTATAAACGGAAGGGAACTGAACGTGATGACATATGGAGAAGATAAAGCAAAGCTTCTTGGAGTCAGCGTTCAGCAGAGGAAGATGATGATTTTAATAGCCGGATCTCTTTTGACGGGAAGCGCTGTGGCAGTATCGGGTACGATTGGCTTTGTCGGCCTTGTGATTCCGCATATCACAAGGCTTTTGTGGGGAACCGACCATCGGCATTTACTGCCGCTGTCCGCCTTGCTCGGGGCAGGATTTCTCGTTTTAGCCGACCTGCTTTCCAGAACCATCATTGAGCCGATTGAACTGCCGATCGGGATCATTACGTCCTTGGCGGGAGCGCCTGTGTTCGCTCTTATTTTAATTCGGCAGCACCGCGGGGGGAGAAGCTTATGATGAAGGCAGAAGGGCTGTCGGGAGGATACGGCGACAGCCGCCTAATTAACAATATCAGCTTAACCGTGGAGAAGGGAGAATTTCTCGGAATTCTTGGCCCTAATGGAAGCGGAAAAACCACGCTTTTGCACTTGCTGACAGGTACGCTGCCGGCCAAGGAAGGCAGCGTTTATCTGGCCGGAAAACTGCTGGCGGACTATAAACCGAAGGAACTGGCGCAAATCATGGCCGTCCTGCCGCAAAAAACGGATCAAGCCTTCACCTTTACCGTCGAAGAAACTGTAGCCTTTGGCAGATATCCATTCCAAACGGGGCTGTTCAGACAGCAGACTGAAAAGGATGAAGCCATTGTACAGGAAGCAATGGAGCAAACAGGAGTGGCCAATTTTGCGCAAAGGCCGATTCGCGAACTAAGCGGAGGGGAACAGCAGCGGGTGTATTTGGCACAAGCTTTGGCGCAGCAGCCGCGTATTTTATTTTTGGACGAGCCGACTAATTTTCTCGATCTGGCTTATCAAAAAGACCTGCTTGATCTGATCAAACGCCTGACGAGAGAAAGCGGATTGGCAGCTGTCAGCGTTTTTCATGATCTGAACACCGCAAGCCTGTACTGTGATGGGCTCATGTTTATGAAAAACGGTACCGCCGGGCCTAAGCAAAAACCGGAATATGCTGTTACAGAACAAAGCATAAAGGCGGTGTACGATACAGATGTCACCGCCTTGGTTCATCAAAGCTCACCTAAACCGATGATTGTGATTCAGCCTGAAAAAGATAGCGTGAAGCGGCAGTCTATCCCATTTGAAGCATTGCTCCAAGCGGGGCGTGATGACATTCTTCTGCAAACGGAAATCCCGCTTCGAACATTGTCCTCCACGCCTATCGGTGCAGGGTTTTCGTGGAGCAGGACGCTGATCCATAAACGGCTGCCAGATCAGCCAGATCCGATAGAAGGACTTACGGCCTGTCTTTCAGAAAGCGGTTTTCAACTGCAGGAGACGTGTGCGATGGCTTCTTCAGAAAGACTTGACCGTTTCGTGTATCGAACATATGAAGACGGAGAGTTATCCGTTTTCATATGCGTTCAGACCGGCTTTTCGATTTGGATTTTGATTAACGGCTATGCGGCAGATCAATTCTTCATCAAAGCTCTTATGGCTGCCGAAGCAGAACGGACGAAAGTGCTGGGAGACGGAGGAGGCACAGGTGATATTCTCATCGCCGCGACTCAAACTCAGCAATCAGAAAACATAGAACAGCGGCTGAACCAATTGATAAAGAAAGGGACAGCTGAATGTATAAAAGAGGCTGCTGAGTTGTTTGAATAAGTCTGTAAAGGAGATTCAGGGTATGAAACTATATACAAAAACAGGCGATAAGGGACAAACGGGCTTAGTCGGGGGCAGAACGGACAAGGACAGCCTACGCGTCGAAAGCTACGGCACGATTGACGAGCTTAACAGCTTTATCGGGCTTGCTTTGGCAGAGCTTTCCGGGCAGCCCGGCTTTGAAGATCTGACAGCCGAGCTGCTGACCATCCAGCATGAGCTGTTTGACTGCGGAGGCGATCTGGCAATCGTCACAGAAAGAAAAGACTATAAACTAACGGAAGAATCTGTTTCCTTTTTAGAAACGCGCATTGATGCCTATACAGCAGAAGCGCCGGAACTGAAGAAATTTATTCTTCCAGGCGGATCAAAGTGTGCTTCGCTTCTCCATATCGCACGCACCATTACAAGGCGGGCAGAACGAAGAGTGGTGGCGCTGATGAAATCGGAGGAGATTCATGAAACAGTGCTGCGTTATCTCAATCGTCTGTCCGATTATTTCTTTGCCGCCGCCCGGGTTGTGAATGCAAGAAGCGGTATTGGCGATGTAGAATATGAAAGAAGTGCCATTGTGTTTCGGGACCGAAACAGCAGCGAATCATAAAAAGTGAAAAGGAAAGCCGGCGTGTTCAAATACATGCCGGCTTTTTTTGTTTTTCACTCTGTCAATTTCCCATTTTACGACAAAAAATGAACCTTATGAATTATTGACTGAAAAATGGAAAAATGAGATATTGTAATAAATAGATGTAAAAAATAGTCAATGGGGGTCTC
>NZ_JAVAXX010000161.1:0-14770 GCF_042709275.1 Bacillus sp. LR_5
TTTGTGCAAAGCTCAGAAATCACCTGGCGGCAGGCTCCGCACGGAGATACCGGTCCAGGGGTGTCAGCCGCAACGGCCAGCATCTGAAACTCTGTATCCCCTTCAGAAACAGCTTTAAATAAAGCGGTACGCTCAGCGCAATTGCACATGCTGTATGCAGCGTTCTCGATGTTGCAGCCTCTGTACACTTTTCCATCCTTGGTAAGAAGAGCGGCTCCTACTTGAAACTTGGAATACGGCGCATATGCCATATCACGTGCTTTTAAAGCTTCTGTTATCAATTCTTGTTTGTTCATGTGTACATGTTCCTCTCTTACCTATAATGGTACCGCTATCACTTTATATTTTACATAATCGCGCGCTTTTTTTCACGCCCATTTCTAAAAATGTAAAATAAATGTAAGAATCTTCAGCCATTACAGCTTTGGCAAAAAAATAAGTAAACCAATGATACACGAAATGACGGCAAAAACGCAAACAGCCCCGGCGGCAGCGTCCTTAGCCGCTTTAGCAAGTGGGTGATGTTTGTCTGTTATTAAATCAACCGTATGCTCAACGGCTGTATTTAAAAGCTCCAGCGAAAACATTCCTCCGATCAAAAGGATAATAATCGCCCACTCAATTGGGCTGAGCTCTACGAGGAAGCCGCAAATGAGAACAGCGCAGGCGGCTGCGACATGAAATTGGAAATTCCGCTCCGTCCGCGCTGTTTCCCAGATGCCCCGGCCTGCATGCACGAAGCTTTTGAAGAATCGCTTCAGCTCATTTCTATGATCTCTTGAGTCCATAGGCGTCCAGCAAATCCTTTTGCTTAGTAAACATCTCCTTTTCTTCCTCTTTCGTCATATGGTCATATCCTAAAAGATGCAGAAATCCATGGACGGCAAGAAATCCGAGCTCTCTTTTAAAAGAATGATTATATTCCTCTGCCTGCTCCCTTGTGCGATCCGCACTGATGATAATATCACCTAAAACCGGCGGCATTTCTGCGCCTACAATTTCAACCTCGCCTTCTCCCTCTTCTTCAAGAGCAAATGAGATGACGTCTGTCGGCGTATCCTTTCCGCGGTAATCTTTATTGATCTGCTGGATGTCTTCATTGGTAACGATCGTGACAGAAACTTCAGCCTGATCCTGAACGCCTTCACGTTCAGCGGCAAATTGAAGCAGATTTTCTACTTCTTTGAGCATCTCTTCAGAGACACTCCCCGTTTCATCAACAATATCAATCAGTAAACTCATCTATTTCACCTTCTTAGTAGCCTCCGGATATTCAATCCGGGAGTGGAAAATTCCTTTTAATGTTGCACAGAGCGTTTTTGCGATTGTATCCAGCTCCTTAAATGTCAAATCGCATTCACTGAACTGTCCGTCCTGAAGCTTATCGGATATAATACCCCGGACAAGCTTTTCAATTCGTTCAGGATTTGGATTATGCATGGATCTGACTGCCGCTTCAACACTGTCAGCAACTGATATAATCGCGGCTTCCTTTGACTGCGGCTTTGGTCCTGGATAACGGAACTCTTCTTCTGTAATCTGGTCGCCTTTTTCCTTCGCTTTATAATAAAAGAACTTTAAAAGCGAGGTTCCATGGTGCTGCTCAGCAATATCGACAAGCTCTTTCGGAAATTTATAGCTTCTCAGCATATTCGCACCGTCAGTGGTATGAGAAATGATGATATTTTTACTCAGCTGAGGAGACAGCTTGTCATGCGGATTGTCAATATTCATTTGGTTTTCAATAAAATATTGCGGACGCTTTGTTTTCCCAAGATCGTGGTAATACGCGCCGACTCTTGCAAGCAAACCATTGGCTCCAACCGCCTCACAGGCTGCCTCTGACAAATTGGCGACCATTACACTGTGATGATATGTACCTGGTGTTTCTGTTAATATTTTTCGCAGCAGCGGATGGTTAGGATTAGACAGCTCAAGCAGCCTCATAGTGGATAAAATGCCAAAGCCTGTCTCAAAAAACGGCATCAGGCCGATGATCAATACAGACGAAGCAAATCCCGACACAACGCCCATCAGCATTAACGTGCCGATTTCAAGACCCGATAGCGCAGTGTTTTGGATCAATAACAAAGAAAGAACGACAACCATATTAATAAACGCTACGAAAAGCCCGGTCTGCAAAATCTTTGATCTTGCATTGTGTTTTCCTAAAAATAAAACACCTGAAATCCCGCTGATCAAATAATAAATTCCTATGACATAATTGAATGTTCCTGTCACACCCTGATTAAACATCATACTTCCGCAAATCGCAAGAATGATACTTCCCAAAATGGCAATGCGTTCATTCATCAGCAGTTTGATTAAGATCGCGCCGGCCGCAATGGGTACCAGGTAGCCGATATTATTATATTCCATCTTCTGGAACAAACTGACAACCTCCATAATAACAAGCAAAAGCGTTGTGATAATGGAGAACAGCAGGATGGATTGGTTTTTAAACTTCAGGTTTTGTTTCTGTTTTTCAAAATAATATACAAGTGTTGCAATGAAAAGTCCGATCATAATCAATAGGCCGCTGATCGGTTTAAAGAGATTTGAGTTATTTAATAACCCGGTCAGCTCGAGTTTTCTGTACACTTCCCGATCAATAAGGTCATTTTCTTCCACGAGCACCTGACCCTGTTTGATCTGAACCTGCTGGACATTGTCTGACGCTTCCTGCCGCTTTGCCTCTGTCGCTTTCGGATCGAAGACGTAATTCGGGATAATAGCAAAACGCCCGATTTCTGTCGCAGCTCCCAAGTATTTAGATGGGATAGAATTGCCCTTTAGCTCTTTTTCTACTTTATCCTTTGCATCAGATAGTTTATCCGATGAGATTTCACTGCTCATGACCGTATTCACTGCCGTAATGACCGTATCTCTGACAAAAGAAAAGTCTTCACTGTCTGCTTTCAGCAATGTCTTGATGGAATCCTCTGATATGGAATCATTCACATCTGACGTTAATTTGTTCTTCACAGACTTAACCATTGATTTTTCCGATGGTGATTTGCTATCTTCTTCTGATGATTTTTTCACTTCGCTGATACTGTCAAATATAGATGACACAAGGTCAATCCGGTTGTCTGTGTATTCTTTTTTTAATGTATATTGATCTTCAACCGCGTCCTCAGCGGCTTGCTTTTTTTCCTCTGTGGCTTTTTGATCTTCCACGGTTGCCGGAGCATAAATGGTCTTGTCGCTGACTGAAAATAGGTCTAAATCAAGTGTTTCCGGCTTAACATGTACAAAGAGCAAAGCAAACATAATGGCAGCCAGCAGAAGATACAGCAGTACATGCATGGAGCGGGCATTTTTAAAGCTGCTCCATTTTTTTGAGCTGCTTTTGGTCTTCCCCTTCTTTTTCAACACAAGAACCTCCTCTTGAAACATCAAGCCCATAAGCAATCATAAAAATGACCCGATAACGCGCGATCGGGTCATTCAGCATTAATTTTGCTTATCGTATGCTTCAATAATTTTCGCAACAAGCGGATGTCTGACCACGTCTGTTTGGTCTAGCTCAATAATAGAAATGCCGTCTATTCCTCTCAGCATCTCCTTCGCTACTGCAAGTCCCGATTTGACGCCTTTCGGCAGATCAATTTGGCTAACGTCACCTGTAATGATCATTTTAGAGCCAAAACCCAGTCTCGTCAAAAACATTTTCATTTGAGCAGGCGTGGTATTCTGTGCTTCATCAAGTATAACATAAGCATCATCAAGCGTCCGTCCCCTCATATATGCAAGCGGAGCAATTTCAATGATGCCTCTTTCCATCAGACGTTCTGTATGATCTGCCCCAAGCACATCATGAAGAGCGTCATACAGCGGGCGCAAATAAGGATCTACTTTTTCTTTGAGGTCACCTGGGAGAAAACCGAGGCTTTCACCAGCTTCCACGGCAGGTCTTGTTAAAATGATTTTTTTGATATGTCCGTTTTTTAAAGCATGGATTGCTTTTACGACAGCCAGATACGTTTTCCCGGTTCCCGCCGGGCCGATGCCGAATACAAGGTCATTCCGCTTCATAGCGGCCACGTATTCCCGCTGTCCCATTGTTTTCACACGGATTGGTTTGCCTTTTGCGGTTTTTGTAATTTCTTCTTCATACATGCTTTCAAAATATTCAAGTTCATTCTTCTTTGCCATTTTGACGGCGTAAATCACATCACGTTCAGAGATCTCTATCCCCTTGCGAATTAAAGCGAGGAGCGATCCCAGCAGCCTGTCTGCAATCTGAAACGATTCTTCATCGCCTGAAACATAAATCGTTTCGCCGCGCGTAATGATATTTACATTCAGATCTTTCTCCATCAATTTCAAAAAAGAATCTTGGTTCCCGAACAGTGAAAGCGCCTCGTCCGGGCTTTTCAGTTTTTGATTCATCGCAAGTAAATGTTCTGTCATTCTTCAGTCTCCCTGACAATAGGTGTGGTTTGAACGATATCTTCTATAACTTGGTAGAGAATAATCAACTTTACTTTACCATTCTCAACAGTCTGGTGCAAAACTTTTTCACTTTTCACCTCGCCGTCTTCGCCTATTTTATCCTCTACATCCTGTTTACCCAATTTAATGCCTTCTTGAACTGCTTCTTCTTTCGTATATTTTCGCAAAGCCTCTTCACTTTCTCTCGTTTGCTCTTTGATATAGGATACAGGGAGCTTAAATCCGAGAAAATTCAGCGAATGCTTTTCTTGTTCTGTTTTTGGGTGCTTCAATTCCTCTTTTTTAAACGTCATCCCCCAGATCGGGATTGCCAAAGAGCCAAAAGAAAGCTTGTGCTTTGTCCTTACTTTGCCCGTATAGACGTTAAATAATGTTTCAAGCGGGACCGTCACTTCGGATCTGTACCAGGTTTCTCCATAAATTTCTGCTTTTGAGGCGACTTCCTGCTGATGCTCTTCACTGCCGATCAGTCCCGAAACAAGCAGCTGTCCCTTTTCCACATGATCGTGGATTGCGGCCATCGGCTGTCCTTTTTGCACAAACATTCTTGTAATGGTTGCTTTCTTTTTGGCGACAATATCGCGCGGGCTAACATACTTTTCTTTTTCGGGCTCATTTTTCTCCACGACTTTCATGTGAATGGTCGTCCCCTTCAGATCAACTCCGACCCAAGTGATATTGTCTATTCCATTGGTTAACGATTTTTGTATTTTTTCGGGCGACATCATTAAAAACTGCAGACGCCCCTTTTTGACGCCGATTTCATTAAGATGCTGCATCATTTGATGTTCCGTTTCAGGCTTAGCGCCTGTCACATCAATTTTCCACACCATATTGGAAAGCAAAAACAAAAGGATGAAAAACATTGCAAAACCGATCGTAAACCCTATATTCAGCTTTGATTTCAGCAACAGGAAAGGAAATCCCTTCCGATTGATAAATCGGGCTTTACATTTAAATTTTCTTCTGACCCGCCGAAAGGCATGTACATCCTGAAGCTGTATATATAACGATACGGCTTCTTTCTTTTTTTTGACATGAAAAACCGGAATCCCCTGTCTTGTGCATTCATTAAGGAGCCTCTCGATCCCTCTTCCCGTCAATTCAAGCTGGACCTTACCCGAAAAAAAAGACAGCCATTTATTTTTCACAACATTTCCCCCTCGGCTTTATGACTCAACATATCGAACGACATCAATCGTACCCTCCAAAAGAATTTCTTCCGGAAGAATTGCCTTGATGACAAAGTTTTTACCTGATATGATGCACTGGCCCTGCTTCAGCATCAACCTCACTTCATTCTCACTGAAAAGCAATAGGCCTCTGTGGTTTTCTATGTAGATATGAAGTCTGCCAACCATTGTAATCCGCGGCAGATCCATCATAACGTCCGGGGGAATTTCCAATGCTCTTGTCAGCCAAGCTTTCATACGATTCTTTCTTTGCCCCATACAAAAAGAACCCCCTTTCATCTCATATGTATGATTTGAAAGGAGGTTCTAACACTTTAATTTTTACGGGCCGAGCGCATCGTATGGTGAGGTTTTTTCGCTCTTGGAGGCCCGAATACCTCTCCTAAGACGATCCCCTGTACCACAGTGTCTTTATTAACCTGGAGCATTTTTTGTTTTGTGTATACTGCTTTTTGTTTACCTGCAGTAAGGTCACGTTCCAGCCCTTTCAGGTTTCTTTCTGTTTCTCTGCGTCTTTCTTCCGCTTCCCGCCTTACCTGTTCCATGCGGTTGGGAATAGGTACAGGAGCCTCTTCTTTTGACTGCTTCTTTTGAGGAGAAGCCGTTTGCACCTGCTGAGGTTTATTTCTGTTTTGGCTGTTGTTCTTTTCCTCTTTGCTCTTTTTACCGAAAATCATAGAAATGATTCCGATAACCGCTGCGATGATTAGCGGATTGGTCAGTATATCTTCCATCAGCGTTCTCCCTTCTTAGAGAGATTATGATTTACTGTCTTCATCAGACGAATCTTTCGTCAACTTGCCGAATGAATCGCGCATTTCTGTATCAGCATCAATGTTTTTGATATTCATGTAGTCCATGACGCCAATATTCCCTTCACGCAAAGCTTCTGCCATCGCAAGCGGCACTTCCGCTTCCGCTTCTACCACTTTCGCGCGCATTTCCTCTACGCGGGCACGCATTTCCTGTTCTTGAGCGACAGCCATCGCACGGCGCTCTTCCGCTTTAGCCTGCGCGATGTTTTTATCAGCCTCGGCCTGATCGGTTTGTAAAATCGCGCCGATGTTTTTGCCAATGTCAACATCGGCAATATCGATCGAGAGAATTTCAAACGCAGTTCCTGAGTCCAACCCTTTTCCAAGTACTGTTTGTGAAATCATGTCAGGGTTTTCAAGCACTTTCTTGTGACTTTCGGATGAACCAATTGTAGAGACAATCCCTTCGCCGACACGGGCCACAATGGTTTCTTCCCCTGCTCCCCCAACGAGACGGTCGATATTCGCTCTTACTGTAATTCTCGCTTTCGCTTTTACTTCAATTCCGTCCATAGCCACACCAGCAATGAACGGCGTTTCAATTACCTTAGGGTTAACGCTCATTTGAACGGCTTCCAAGACGTCACGGCCAGCAAGATCGATGGCGGCACAGCGTTCGAATGTGAGTTCAATGTTGGCTCGCTGAGCAGCAATCAGTGCGTTAACGACTCTGTCAACATTTCCTCCGGCGAGATAATGGCTTTCAAGCTGATTAGTGGCAACATTAAGCCCAGCTTTATGCGCTTTAATCAATGGGTTCACCACTCGGTTTGGTATAACGCGGCGAAGCCTCATTCCGATTAAAGTGAATATGCTGATTCTCACTCCGGCTGCTAATGCGGAAATCCAAAGCATAACAGGCACAAATGTAAAAAATACAGCTAAAACAATGATCCCCACTACGATAATAGCCAGAATCATAAGTGTTGATGGATCCATATCAATTCTCCTCGTTTCTGTTTAAATTTCTCTCACGACGATGCGTGAGCCTTCCACTTTTACTACTTTTACTTTCTTATCTTTTTCTGTAAACGATCCCTCCGAAACAACGTCAAGGCGTTCATCATCAATAATGACAGTACCAGCAGGACGCAGCGGTGTAAAGGTTACTCCTACTTTGCCTATTAAATCCGTGCGCGTTTGATTTGATACGTAGCCGCTCTCCGTATTTGTAGAATCATTTAATACAAATTTCTTAAAGAATTTCATACGCTTTCCCAACACCCTTGTCAGTAAGATGAAAGCTGTTATAGAAACAGCTGAGGCGATCAAGAGAGAAACCGCCATGACAGTGAAGCTCCCCGCGGCTAAAAACAGGCTCGCAATAATCGCTCCTAAGCCCAGTAATCCAATGATTCCCCCGGGAAGGAAAATCTCAAGCAGGATGAGGATCACCCCTGCTATAAAGAGAAGAACTGTCTCGTATCCGGCAAAGCCGGCTGCAAGATGCCCGTAAAAGAACAGCAACAAGGCGATGAATCCAACCGTTCCAGGAATGCCGACGCCCGGGGAAAAAAGCTCTACTGTCAGGCCTAAAAAAGCGATTGTCAACAGAATAGGAACAATGACCGGATTCGTCAGCCATCTTGCTGTCTTTTCTGCAAAGCTTTCCTTTGCATAGATGGTTTCCGCCTTTTCGAACCCTAGCTTCTTTACGAGCGCGGATAAATTGTCAGCCGTACCTTCTGAATAACCTACATCAATCGCCTTATTAGCGTTGAGTGTCAGCAGATCTCCCTTCGGCGCGCCGGCTTCCTTGGCATCTATATCCGGATCAGCCATTGCGAGCGCATATTTTGGATCGCGATTATTTTTCACTGCGGCATCTTCCAGCTCTGCCAGCCAAAGTGATTCAGCTTTTTGGTCAGCGGCATTGCCTTTACCGTCAATAATCGCGGCTGCTCCCATTTTTCCGCCGGGCGCCATATAAATGTTATCGGCTTGCAGGGCAATATATGCACCAGCTGACAACGCACGTTTGTTTACATATGCAGTTACGGGGATCTCGCTTTCGGTTACCGAGTCCGCTATATCAATAGCTGATTTGACCAATCCTCCCGGCGTATTGATATCAAGAATAATATGATCTGCATGTGCTTCTTTTGCATCCTGTAACGAACGGGACAAAAACGAGGCGAGGCCCTGTTCGACATTTTTTTCAACCGGGATCACATAAACCGTTTGTTTTTCTGCTTTGGCGTTCAGCTGTACGCCTAATAAAGAAAGTAAAAATATACTCAAAAGAGCAGCACGAAATCCTTTGATTTGAAGCAAGGGCGGTGTATCCCTCCTTCCATTTATAATAGGTGCCTTCTCTTCATACGTAACAAATGTATCAAAGGTTTCATTTTTTTATGTATAAAAAAAGACATCTCTCTTAGAAAGATGTCCTTTTTTACGCCTTTTAAGACAATTGACTGCTGACAAGCTTATTAATTAAGCTTCCGTCAGCTTTACCTTTTACTTTAGGCATAATTGCACCCATTACTTTTCCCATGTCCGCTTTTGAGCTCGCACCAACCTCAGCAATGGTTTCATTTACGATTGTAAGCAGTTCTTCTTCTGACAGCTGCTCGGGTAAATAAACTTCTAAAATGTCCAGCTCTTTTTGAACTTTATCTACTAAATCTAAACGATTAGCGTTTGAAAATTCCTGGAGGGAGTCTTTACGTTGCTTAAGTTCACGAGAAAGGACAGTGAGTTCCTCATCCTCGGTCAAACTGTCTTTCTTAAGCTTAATTGCTTCATTTTGAAGTGAAGCCTTAACCATTCGAACGACAGTCAGTTTGTCTTTCTCACGGTTTTTCATATATAGCTTCATATCCTGGTTAAGACGCTCAAGAAGACTCATAAATCCACCCTCTTTTAGAATTTGCGTTTTCTAGCAGCTTCAGACTTTTTCTTGCGCTTTACGCTAGGTTTTTCATAAAATTCGCGCTTTCTTGCTTCTTGCAAAGTACCTGTCTTTGATACACTGCGTTTGAAGCGACGAAGAGCATCTTCAAGCGATTCGTTTTTTCTAACGACCGTTTTTGACATTCTCTTTCCCTCCCTCCGAATACACCAATCGACTACCTTTAAGTTACACATATAAACATGTACTTTGACATTATAATATAAGCCTTCAGTCAGGTCAACTAAGTGAGTTCACTTTTCCGTCATGTGTGCGACTGCCTGTCTATATAATGATAGAAAGGGGTTGATGAATAGGATGTTAATTCTGATTAGCTTTACTGTTCTTATATTATTCTTTCTCGCAGGCATGAACATGCTTCGAAAAGGCTTAATTTCAATGGCGTACTCAAAAATTGAAGAACGTTTGCTTTTATTTACGGACCATCCGTTAAAAGCGTTTCTGATCAGCATTGTATTTACAGGGATTCTTCAGAGCAGTTCAGCCTTTATGGTTATTGTCATCGGCTTTGTCAGTGCGGGCGTTCTTTCTTTTAAGCGGACGATACCGATGATTCTGGGAACAAATGTCGGATCTACCTTTACAACTGAGTTTATTGCTATCAAAATGGATGTTTTGATTTGGGTTCTTTTAATAGGAGGTTTATTGTTTTTTCTGACTGGCAGATATCCGTTGAAACAGCTCGGAACAAGCTTCCTCGGTCTCGGCATCATCTTTTTTTGCATCAGCGGGTTCAGCCACCTTGCAGGGCCGCTTACAAAGCTGAAAACGGGAGCTGAAGTTCTATACCATGTTAACGATTCAAACTGGTCCGCTTTGCTTATCGGTATGGTGTTGACCGCAATCATTCACTCAAGCTCTGTCTGTATCGGCATTTTGATGAGCTTTATGAATGAAGGCATTATCGGACTGACACAGGCGATGAGCGTCGTGCTCGGTTCAAACATCGGGACATGCATTACAGCTGTCATGGCTGCTGTATCCGGCGGATATGCGGCGAAACAGACAGCGTATGCCCATGTGGTGTTTAACGTGCTGGGCGTGGCTCTTGTATTTCCTTTTCTGACGGCAACGACCGGTTTTGTAGAACAGTTATCACCTGATCCCGCACAAAGGATCGCACATTTCAGCCTTTTATTTAATGTGGTGACAGCTCTTTTATTTCTTCCGCTTACAAACTTGTTTTACCGCTTGATTCACTTTCTTATTCCAGCTAAATAAAAAAACCGGTACATGTAGATGCACCGGATTTAGATTAAGAAGACAAACGCATGTGTTCAGTTATTTCATCCTCAACAACACGGACAAATTGCCCTTCGTTGTAAGGATAGCCTGCTTTTAGGATTTTGACTTTCACGATTTTGCCGATCATATCTTCCGTACCTTTAAAAACAACCTTCATATAGTTATCTGTGTAACCGACAAACATGTTCTCTTCTTCCGTTTCCTTATACGCTTCCTCAGGGATGATCTCAAGCACTTCATTTTCATACTGAGAAGCATATTCCTTCGCAAGTTGGTCAGATAGAGCAATCAGGCGGTGTACACGTTCATTTTTTACGTTTTCATCCACTTGGTCTTCCATTCGCGCAGCTGGCGTTCCTGTACGTTTACTGTAAGGGAAAACATGCAGTTCAGAGAATTTATGTTCTTTAATAAAGTTATAGGTTTCCATAAATTCTTCTTCTGTTTCGCCAGGGAACCCTACAATGACATCAGAAGTAACAGCTAATCCTGGCAATGCTTTTTTCAGTTTGTTTAAACGGTCTGCAAAAAACTCCATCGTATATTTACGTCTCATCCGTTTAAGAACTGTGTTTGATCCAGATTGGATAGGAATATGCAAATGATTTACAATCTTATCTGAGCGGTCTAAGACTTCGATCACTTCGTCTGTGATTTGGCTGGCTTCAATTGAAGAAATTCTAATTCGTTTAACACCTTCAACACGAGTGTCTAATTCGCTCAAGAGCTTCGCAAAGTTGTAATCTTTCATATCTTCGCCGTAGCCGCCTGTATGAATACCTGTAAGAACAATTTCTTTATATCCGGCATCGACGAGCTGCTGCGCTTGTTTAATGACTTCTTCAGGGTCACGGGACCGGAGCAGGCCGCGCGCCCACGGAATGATACAGAATGTGCAGAAATTATTGCAGCCTTCCTGTATTTTCAATGACGCTCTTGTCCGGTCAGTGAAAGCAGGTACATCAAGCTCTTCATACACTCTTGCTTTCATAATGTTGCTGACGCCGTTAATCGGCTGGCGTTCTTCACGGTATTGGTCGATGTAGCCGAGCATTTTTTCCCGATCCTGCGTTCCGACTACAATATCGACACCAGGGATCGCCATAATCTCAGCAGGCGAGGTTTGCGCATAGCAGCCTGTGACACAGATGACACCGTCAGGATTTTGACGAATGGCGCGTCTGATCACTTGGCGGCTTTTTTTATCCCCCGTATTTGTTACCGTACATGTATTAATGACATATACATCAGCTGTTTGTTCAAAGTCTCTTCTTTCATAGCCCGCTTCTTTGAAAAGCTGCCAGATTGCTTCTGTTTCATAATGGTTGACTTTACAGCCAAGCGTATGGAAAGCAACAGTTGCCATTACTGATCACCTCTTAATAACTCTGTTTGATAAGAAATCGCACTCAACGCGTATAGCGGAGCGGTTTCTGTCCTTAAAATTCTCGGTCCAAGGCCGCACGGCACACTGTCTTTCTCTGTGAGCCGTTCAACCTCCGCTTCTGTTAAACCGCCTTCGGGACCAAATACGATCAAAAGGGATGATCCTTTCGGAAGGCTTCGTACAACTGCGCTGAATGCGCTTATTTCACCTTTCTTCGATGACTCCTCGTATGCAACGACACATTTATCGAAATCTTGCATCCGTTGAAGAAGCTGCTGAAAAGAATGGACATCCATCACTTGCGGCACTTCGTTACGGTACGATTGTTCAGCCGCTTCCTTCGCAATTTTCGCCCATCTTTCCCGCTTTTTCTTTGCCTTTTTCTCATCCAGCTTAACAACAGAACGCGCGGCTTGAAAAGGAATAAAGGCGTGAGCTCCGAGCTCAGTCCCCTTTTGGATAATCCATTCAAGTTTATCTCCTTTCGGGAGGCCGCTCGCAATATAGACCTTTATCGGAAGCTCTCTGTTTTCATTCGTCCATTCTACCACAAGGCAGGACACATTATCTTTGGAAACAGATTGAAGTTCACATTTTGCCTCGAAGCCGTCCTGAGAACAGCAGATAATCTGATCTCCCTCATTCATTCTCATCACGTTCACAATATGATGAACATCTTCGCCGGTAACCGAAAAAGCCGGCGCTTCCTCCATTTGCTGCTTCGTGAGCTCGATAAAATATCGTTGCATACGCAGTGACACCTACTAACTGTTATTTTTTCGCAATAATGCTGACCCAATCTTCCATTGAAAGGATTTCTACAATGGTAAAGCCAGCTTGTTCCAGTGATTCTTTTACTTCTTGTTTTTTATGCCCGATGATTCCTGATGTAATAAAATGGCCGCCTTCTTTTAACAGGCTGTACGCTTGTGAGGTAAAGCGAAGAATGACTTCAGCCAAAATGTTGGCAACAATCACATCATGCTCCCCTTCAATCCCGTCTAACAAATTGTTTTGCTTGACTTGAGCAATATCGCTCACTTTGTTCAGCTTGAGATTGAGGCGTGCACTTTCTACAGCCACGGGATCAAGATCGTAAGCATGGACCGATTCAGCCTCAAGCATTGCAGCCGCAATACTTAAAATTCCGGAACCTGTACCGACATCAATCACCTTATCACCCTTTTGCACAATGCGTTCAAGCGCCTGAATGCAGAGGACGGTTGTCGGGTGTGTGCCTGTGCCGAAAGCCATACCAGGGTCCATTTCTATAATCAGTTCATCAGTATGGACCGGCGTATATTCCTCCCACGTCGGCACAATTGTAAACTTTTCAGAAATTTTCACAGGATGATAATACTTTTTCCAGGCAGTCGCCCACTCTTCTTCATTCACTTCAGAAATGGTGATGTGATTTCTGCCCAAATCAATATTATAAAGAAGCAGATTATTAATCGTTTCTTTAATGCCGTCCACCGTTTCGCCTAGAAAACTGTTAACCGGCAGGTATGCTTTGACAATGACACCCTCGTCTGGATAATCATTGGGGTCGAGCTGGTAGATTTCCCCGTACACATTCTCACGTTCTTTAATTAAATCAAGCGGGTCCTCTATCACAACCCCACTTGCACCAGCTTCATGCAATATATTTGAGATAGGTTCGACCGCTTCATGTGTTGTGTGAATGCTTAATTCGGACCATTTCAAAACTACCAACTCCTCATCCAATAATTAATCGCCTTTAAACGCGCGTTTTACCTTGTCAAAGAAACTCATTTCCTGTTCGTCAGGCAGGTTTCCGCTGACCTCGGCAAATTCGCGGATAATGTCTTTTTGTTTATCTGTCAGGTTTGTCGGCGTAACGACGCGGACGACGATATGCTGGTCACCTTGTCCATAGCCTCTGACATTTTGAACACCTTTTCCTCTTAATCTGAATTTTGTCCCTGTTTGTGTACCGGCAGGAATTTTCAATTTCACTTTTCCATGCAGCGTTGGAACTTCCACTTCATCACCAAGAGCAGCCTGAGCAAACGTTAACGGCATTTCACAGTAAATATCATCGCCGTCACGCTCGAAGAACTCGTGGGCGCGTACGTGGAACACGACAAATAAATCCCCGGCAGGGCCGCCGTTTACTCCTGGTTCACCCTGTCCCGAGAGACGAAGCTGCTGCCCGTCATCTACACCGGCTGGAATTGTCACGTTGATTTTTTTGCGTTTTTTGATTTTTCCTTTGCCGCCGCAATCCGCACATTTGTCTTTAATAATTTTGCCCGTACCTTCACAGTGGTGGCAGACCCGTCTGTTCACGACTTTTCCAAACGGCGTATTTTGCTCCACGTTTAACTGGCCGGAGCCTCCGCAGTGGGAGCACGTTTCCGGGTTTGTTCCAGGTTTCGCACCTGAACCTTTACATGTGTCGCACGTTTCCTCACGCGGAATTTCGATGGTTGTTTCTTTACCGAAAGCGGCATCCTCAAACGACAAGGTCATCGTATATTGCAAATCGGCACCTTGGCGCGGTGCGTTTGGATCTCTTCGTCTTGTGCCTCCGCCGAAAATACTTGAAAAAATATCATCGAAACCAAAACCGCCGAAATCGCCGCCGCCAAAACCTCCGCCGCCGAAGCCTTGATTAGGATCAGTATGCCCAAATTGGTCGTAATGCGCACGTTTTTGGTCATCTGACAGCGCTTCGTACGCTTCTTTTACCTCTTTAAATTTTTCATCTGATCCGGCTTCTTTATTAATATCT
>NZ_JAVAXX010000162.1:0-14691 GCF_042709275.1 Bacillus sp. LR_5
GCTGATTCCAGTAGATTTTATATCTGCGAGTAAAATGAATAATTAGAATCAGTAAAAAAGTACTGTTTTTCCTTGATTTCTCAGTTTACGCTCCTTTCCTAAATTCACCATGGTACCATATTTACAGGAAAATTCAGGCGAAAGGACATGTATTAAATGAAGATTCTTGAAGTAAGTACGATTTTAGAAACTGCCGAAACGCGCCTTAAAGCCTACCAAACATTGAGAGAGCACATGGCTACATTGAAAAAACAGTTCAAAAAGATGGCAAACTTGGATGATGCCATGACAGGCAAAGGAGCTAACGCAATTAAAGCCTTCTATAAGGAACAAGCGACAGGGGCGGATCTGTGGCTGGACCTCATTGACATGAGAATCGCTTTTTTCAAAAATATTCCATCCACTATTGAAGCAGCAACATTTGATGACGATGCATATATCGAGGAATCTTATCTCGATAACGAACTGTATAATGGTCTAGTCAAAGCAGACGGTATTATAGAGGCACAGCAAAAAGAAATTAAATCAATTCTGAATTCTATTGATGACATTTTACCGCTGTCCCTCTTTGACAATTCCACAGTCACCGATAAACTGGATAAAGCAGATAAAAAACGAAAAAAAACGATTACACATCTGCATAACCTTGATGAGAAACTGAACAGTGATTACGAGGCCTCCGAAGTTGTAGAACATGAGGTTCGGGCATTTTTCGAAGCGCTGACCGGTGCCACCAGCAAAGGCGGAAGTACCAACCCAATAAGTTTTAATGCAAAAGCCTTTCACGAAACAGATGTTTATCAAAACAAAGCGGATATACACAAACAAGCTCAGCAGTTCATCAAAGCAAAAAAACAGGAAGAAATCGAGTATCTCAAGAAAAAACTCGACAAAACTACTGATCCTGATGAATACCTGAAAGTTGCAGAAAAGATTGGCACTGACAACCTGAGCGCTGAGCAATTACAATATTATTCAAGCATCGTTCAAATGAAAGCACAGCAGCAAACAGGAAAAATGCTTGTCGAAGGAGGAAAAGGTGTAATTGTCGGGCTTTGGGATGCCGGAAAGGATATCGTTACCGGTGCATGCGACCTCGCAGTCGGTGCTTACGATCTTGCTATATGGTCGTATAGAGCACAGGGCAAGATGGGCATCGAAGAACAAGTCAAAGCCGGACAGGAACTCCAAAATATCATTTATAGCGCTCCCGAAACTTTTGAATACATGGTCGATTCATTTAAAAAATCTTGGAACGACAATATGGTTCATGGTGATGTCTATAGCCGCTCCCACTACATCACCTACGCAGTTGCTTCCCTTTTTGGCGCCAAGGGACTCGGAAAAGTGGCATCTGCAACAAAAGCAGGGAAATTCGTGACAAAGGAAACAAAGGCTTTTGTGAACGATCATAAATCTATAGCAAAGAACATTACTGAAAAAGCAAAACCTTATTTCAAATTGCCAAGTAACAATCAACTAGAATCTGCAATACAAGGAGTTGGGAACATTGAAAGCCCTATTCCGAAACTAGAGAAGGGTTTTGATAAGAAACTTGAAAACTTTGTCAAGATTAATAGCAGCGACCATAGCAAATCAGGTGGCGTAGGACCAAATGAAAATTCTAAAATTACACGTGATATTAAAACCGTAGAGGAAGCACACCAATGGGGGAGCAAGTATTATGACGATTGGATTAAATCATTAACCCCAAGTGAACAAGAAGCAATTAAGCAATATACTGGTGATGATTATAAAAAAATAAATGATTATCTAAGAGGAATTAGTGATTCTTTAGATGGCATTGATTTAGATACAATCTATAATATAAAGAATGGGTTGGATAAAGCGCGAGTTCCACACAATTTACAAGTTTATAGAGGAACAGACCTAAGACCTTTAGAGTCATTAATTGAAATTAACAAATATGGAGACATTAATGCTGAATCATTAATTGGAAAGATTTTCAGAGACAATGGTTTTGTTAGTACAGCAATTGTTAAGGAATCATCCTTTGATCACATGGAAGTCTCATGGGAAATAAATGTTCCAGCAGGAACCAATGCAGCCTATCTCGGAAAGATAAGCCACTTTCCTAATGAAGCTGAGTTACTTTTAAATTTTGGGCAAGAGATGGTTATTAAAAGCGCACATGTTGATAGCAACAATAAGTTACATATTATTTTAGACTTAATTTAAGTGGGTGAAAAAATGAGAGGCAGAAGAATGATAGATAGATGGGAAGATGACAATAAGAGCTTTCTTAAACTTAATATAAAAAACAAAGTTCTTCCAACAATATACGGTGGCATTATAGGAGATATGTTAGGAGTCCCTGTTGAATTCAAAAAAAGAGGAGATTTTCATGTGCAGGATATGGTAGGATACGGCACCTATAATCAACCTCCTGGAACCTGGTCTGACGATACATCTCTGACCTTGTGCCTGATGGAGAATATGATTGAAAAAGGGAACATAAATGATTTAATGCAGAAATTTAAACTGTATCAAGATGAAGGTTACTGGACGCCGTATGGTGAAATGTTTGACATTGGCAGGACGACCGTTGAAGCAATTACCCGATTTAGGAAAGGTGTTCTGCCAGAAAAATGCGGCGGTCAGTCAGAATTTGATAACGGAAATGGAGCATTAATGAGAATTTCACCATTAGTGTTTATTTTGCATAAGGAATTCGATTTTGTGAAAAAAGCGGAGATGATCAAGAAATACACTGAAATAACCCATGCCCATCCGCGTGCTATAGTTGGTTCCATTATTTATGTAGAACTATTACTAAGGCTATATTATAACAATTCAATTGATACATCTTTAAGAGAAGTGAAAGAGCTTTTCGACGAGAATTTCAAAAAAGAACATATATACCATAAAGAGTTAACACATTATAAAAGAATTTTTGAAAAAAGCTTTTTGAATACACCAAGAGAAGAAATTCGATCAGACGGGTATGTCGTTCATACTTTAGAAGCGGCAATTTGGTGTTTCGGCACTACATCTTCATTTACCGAGGCTGTACTAACAGCAGTGAACTTAGGAGAAGATACTGATACTGTAGCATCAATAACAGGATCGATAGCAGGAATGTATTATAAGCTAGATGGGATCCCAGGAGATTGGTTAGAAAAAATAGCTCGTAAGCAAGATGTTGATAAATTAATAGAAGAATTTTATCAGTATTGTGCAGATAAAGCGATTATCGAGCAATATGGGGATATTTAGATTTACGTTAAAATACTTAATCATACAAGGTAACGAAAGCAGACCAATAACGGTCTGCTTTCTCTATTCCTAAACAGCAACATCATACAAGAAATCCCCCTAAATCATGCTACACTTAATCCAAGACCACCACACCGACAGGAGGCATCCCATGCAAAACGAAACCCGCACACTGCAGCTTGACCCACACCTTCATATAGAAGCCTACCGCTTCAAGGGAATTATGCAAAAATTCCCGAACCACTTTCACGATTATTATGTGATTGGATTTATTGAAAAAGGGCAACGGTATCTGGCCTGTCAGGATCAAGAATATATCATCAATCCAGGTGATCTTCTCCTCTTTAACCCCCGTGACACGCATAGCTGTGAACAGATTGACGGCCGGACGCTTGATTATCGGTGTATCAATGTCATGCCGGATATCATGGAGAAGGCGGTGAAAGAGATTACTGGCGCCGGGCATCTCCCTTATTTCTCCCAGCATGTGTTATTCCGCCATGAGCTGACAGCCAGCCTGCAGGAATTGCATATTTTGATATCCGAGGAAAAACAAGCTTTGCGTAAGGAGGAGCTGTTTCTTCATCTATTAGAGGAGCTGATCCGCCATTATTCAGATGTCACGTTCCTTAGCAGCGTTCCAGAACCATCAGACGAAGTCAAAATGGTTTGTGAATTTTTAGAAGAGCATTATGCCGAAAATGTTACACTCAATGATTTGAGTGAATTAACAGGCTGGAGCAAGTATCATTTATTGCGTTCATTTACAAAACAAAAAGGCATTACCCCTAATAGCTACATGGAAACAATCCGGATTAATCAAGCCAAAAAACTCCTTGAACAAGGGGTAAGACCGATTGATGCGGCATTTCAGACAGGATTCAGCGATCAGAGCCATATGACGAAGTTTTTTAAACGGCAGGTGGGGCTGACGCCGAAGCAATACATGAAGATTTTTGAAAAGGAGCTTCACAGATGAACATACAAAGAGAAACTTCGGGGCATATCGCAGCCATTGTGACCATTCTGATTTGGGGGACGACCTTTATTTCGACAAAAGTTCTGCTGGCTGACTTCTCTCCAATGGAAATATTATTTTATCGGTTTTTGATGGGCTTTATCGCTCTTATCCTCGTCCGTCCCAACATGATTCCGTTCAGAAATTGGCGGCAGGAGCTGTTGTTTGCCGGGGCTGGTTTATTTGGCGTAACCTTATACTTTCTATTAGAAAATATAGCTCTCACCTATACATACGCCTCCAATGTCGGCATGATCGTGTCCATTATACCGATGATCACTGCGGTTTTGGCCCATTTTCTGCTCGAAGGCGAAAAACTGCGTCTGACTTTTTTGATTGGATTTGTCTCGGCACTGATCGGGCTTTTATTGATTACGTTCAACGGCAATGTGGTACTGCGTCTAAATCCGCTCGGAGACATCATGGCAGCCGGGGCTGCTCTCGTGTTTGGCGGATACTCGATATTCATGAAAAAATTAAGCGCTTACGAATACCACATCATCGAGCTGACACAGAGAGTATTTTTGTATGGCCTATTATTTATGGTTCCCGCTTTATTTTTGTTCGACTTCCATTTTGACCTAAGCCGATTTTCATCTGCTTCAAATATACTCAACATGCTTTTCTTAGGGATTGGCGCTTCGGCCCTGTGCTTCGCCACTTGGAATTATTCAGTTGGCGTGCTCGGAGCCGTCAAATCCAGTGCGTATATATACATGGTCCCGGTTATCACAATCGCCGCCTCCGTCCTGGTCCTGCATGAAAACATGACATGGATCGCTCTTCTAGGAGGCGCCCTTACGCTTTTAGGCCTCTACATCTCGGAGATGAAACCGAAAGCGAAGCTGTTGGAGAACGGATGTAAAATGGATGCTTAACGGCATCCATTTTTTTATTTTGTCCTACGTTTGCCACCTATAAATGAACGCAAT
This sequence comes from Bacillus sp. LR_5, assembly GCF_042709275.1. NCBI lineage: Bacteria > Bacillati > Bacillota > Bacilli > Caryophanales > Bacillaceae > Bacillus > Bacillus sp. LR_5. Next base: position 5,188 of record NZ_JAVAXX010000162.1, read on the forward strand.
CTAACAAAGGAGGAATCGAAATGGTTGATGAAATGGTCTTAATCACACAGCAATGGCTGAACGATACGTACAGCGGCAAACATGGGTATAACCCAGTTGAAGAAAGCGGGAAAACTGGGTGGGATACGATCTACGGTCTGACTCGGGCGCTTCAAATTGAATTGGGTATCTCAGAGCCAGCCGATAACTTCGGGCCGACAACACAGCGCTTATTTAAGCCTCTTAAACGCCAAGCTCCAGATTCAAAACCAAGCAACATGAATTTTATTTTACAAGGGGCTTTATGGTGTAAAGGCTTTAATCCCGGCGGTTTTACAGGCGTCTTTTACGAAAAAACAGAAAATGCGGTAAAAGAATTTCAAAAAGCTGCCGGACTGACAACACAGGATGGGATTGTCACCACGTTAATTATGAAAGCCTTATTAGACATGAGCGCTTTTAAGCTGGTGTCTGGGGGTGATTCAAGAATTCGCCAGATTCAACAAAACTTAAATCGGGACTACAATGACTATATCGGGTTAATGCCTTGTGACGGACTGTATGGCCGCGATACAAATAAAGCTCTTATTTATGCCCTGCAAAAAGAAGAAGGCATGAGCACAAGTGTTGCCAATGGATTTTTCGGAAACGGCACCACAAGTTTGTGTCCTACTTTAACTCCCGGCGATTCAAGAACAGGATTTGTCTTAATTGTTCAGTACGCCCTCTATTGTAACGGAAAATCGTTCGATCCTGGTGAGTTTGACGGCAAATATGGTGTGGGTGTTGTTTCAGCTGTTAAAGCATTTCAAGAGTTCATGTGCCTGCCGCAAACAGGTTATGCAGATATGCCAACCATTAAAGCTTTATTATCAAGCTCAGGAGACACAACTCGCGCCGCTTCTGCTTGTGACACTGCTACAATTATAACCGCAGAAAAAGCTCAAACACTGCGGAATAACGGTTATAAAACGGTTGGCAGATATTTGACCGGAAATGTGCGGACAAGCAGCGGCCTCACATCAAAAGCCCTGACATCTAAAGAGCTTGCAGTTATTCTTGATGCCGGATTGAAGGTTTTCCCAATTTATCAAGACGGCGGCTATGAATCTTCTTATTTTGTCAAAGACCAAGGCACAAGAGATGCATATAGTGCCGCTTCTGCTGCTAGAAGATTAGGTTTTCCGTCAGGCACGACCATTTATTTCGCTGTCGATTTTGATGCATACGATTATGAAGTGACCGATAAAATCATTCCTTATTTCCAAGAGATTAAGTCAGCATTTACAAAAATGCAGACATTTTCAACCGCACCTAAGTATGAAATAGGGGTTTACGGACCAAGAAACATTTGTATCCGTACATCAGAAGCAGAACTGACAAAGTATAGTTTTGTGGCAAATATGTCAACAGGATTTAGCGGCAATCTCGGCTATCCGATGCCAAACAACTGGGCCTTTGATCAATTTTATGAAGGAACCATCGGAAGCGGTTCTGGAAGCATCGGAATTGATAAAGACGGATTTTCAGGAAGAGACTCAGGTGCAAGCAATGTAAATCCGCCGTCTGATCCGGTATATGATGCAAGGCTGCGTACACTGACAGACATTTTATCTACCATTCCGGCTTTAGAAAATCTAACAAGTTTGGCAAACGCGATGTTTGAATTTGATACGACAGAAACCATTTTCACATCACCTGAATTGGATATTATTCTATCAACTTCACTTTTGGCAACCATACCAAGTGAAGGTTCACCAAACACAATTACCATTACAAATGGTAAACCAGGTGCCTATATCACGGGTTTATTGGGCGACACTCAAACGTCTCTTACTGCGTCACAAATCGACTCTTATCAAAACCTTTTAAATAGTCTCAGCTTATCAGTACGCAACGGTTATTTGGAGGTTTATGTAAATCCAACAGCTGAATCTTTAAATATTCAAATTAAAATCTATACACCTGATATTCCAGTCGGTGACAATATCACAACTGGACTAACGACTACGATTACGTTTAAAATAAAACAGAAGCACTTTACTTTACCAGATACTGAGGAAGTATACTCACCAGATTGGGATACTATTGTCAACAACATGCTTGTGGTAGGTACAGGTATCTTAATTGTTGCTGGTATTGGTGCATTAGTATTAACGGTAGGTCCTGAAATGGGAGCTGCTGCAGTACTCTTCCGTACATTTTTAGCACTTTTTAAATAATATTGTTTCTCCATGAGTCCTGTAGGGATTCATGGAGTTCTTCTTAAAAAAGGGGGATACTGTATGAAAAGTAATATACATAAATATCAGGAGATCACAAAAAAAATAGAAACTGACTTGTACCCTATCAGTCAAAACGATAATGATTTACTTTCGTACCTAATGAAACAAGACTCTTTCACACTTAACCAAATGAAATTGTGTTTAATTGAACCACAGCTCACATTCAAACACACTGTCAAAATCGTATTTACAGTAACATTAATAACGTTATATATTTATTTTTTCAGTTCTCATTATAATGATTTAATAGAAATGGGTGTACAAATGTTTTTTGTGTTAATTGGCCTAATATGGGTATTTGGTGTTTACCCATTTTCAAGAAAAGTTCAAATTTCAGAACGCTTCAAACAAAAATCCGAAAACGCCCGCATAGTCGGTATGATCGACTTCGTATTAGAACAAAAATACAAAAAAAGCATCTCTGAATAATCCCAAATCAGAGATGCTTATCCTCTGCTCTCATCACTTCTCTACCACAGCCGCACTGTCACGCGTAACCGCAGCTGGCTCCCTCAGCATCATATTCATTACGCTCGCAAGCACGAGCATTCCAATCGACAAATAAAAAGCCAGTGTATACTCACCCGTTACCGTATAGATGACGCCGGGCACATACGCACCTAGTGCCGATCCGATCTGATGGGCGAGTGACAGCCAGCCAATCATGAGGCCGATCGAGTAGTTTTGAAAGTACTGGGTGGCGAGCATTTGAGTCGGTGCTACCGTTGCAAAGTCCACTAATCCAAACAGAATCGCAAAGGCTAAAAGCAAGTAGGGCTCGTGGCTGTAAATAAGAATCACGATCGACAGCGCCCGCACCGCATATAAAAAGCACAGGATTTTCCGGCTGCTCCACCGGTCCGCTACAATTCCGGACAGCAAGATGCCAGCAATATTAAAGCCTGCCAGCAGACTGACAGCAGCACTCGTGACTGTCGTTGAAAAGCCATGATCATGAGAAAACGGAATCAAATGGGTATCCATCAGCCCCACGGTCGTAAATCCACAGATCAAAAACGGAAAAATCAAGAACCAGAATTGCCTCATACGAAACATCCCGGCCACTGAAAGAGCTGTTGTTTTGGGTGCTGTTTCTTTTTCTGATGCAGCCAGTCCGCCTATCGGCTCTGTATTCTTTTCTGAAGGATTGTTCCGAAGCATCAGCAGCGCAGCCGGAAAGACAATCACGATTAACAGCAGTCCCAACACCACAACCGTCAGCTTCCAGCTAAACCAATGGATCAACATGAGTGAGCCGGGAACGAGAAGCATTTGCCCCGCGCCAAAGCCTGCTTCCATGATCCCAAAGGCTAGTCCCCGCTTTTTGCTGAACCAATTGACGACCAATACACTTGCCGCCACATTCGACGCTCCTCCCACTCCAAGCGAGACACCCAGCCCATAAAGCAAAAACAGCTGCCAAGGCGAAGTCACAAGGTATGTTAAGAAAATGCTGACTCCTGTCAGTAACGCACTCCATGCCAAAACAGCCCGGGCACCCCATTTGTCCACAAGCCGACCGATCACAGGCTGTGATATGCCATAAACAATAAAACTCATCGTCGAAATCAGCGAGATGGTGCTTCTATCCATTGAAAATTGCCGTTCCCACGGCTCCACAAACGCACCAAACGACAGCCGCACCCCCTGAACCGCCAATAAGATCAAAAAGGTGACGGAGACGATGATCCACGCATAATGCAGTCTTTTCATGACAGCTCCAAATCCCACCGTTCTTCTGTCAGCTGCTGTCCCCATAATGGCGCTTCTTGTTTTACTTCACTTATCCTGAATCCAAATTTTTCATAGAGCGGACGAGCCTCAGCCATGGTGCTCACCGTCCAAAGGAAAATGCGGTCAAACTTCATGTCTTGGCAGTATGCAACCAGATGCTCCAGCAATTGCGTGCCGAGCCCCCTGCCCCGAAAATCCGCATCAACCAGAAACCATCTGAGCTGGACTGTCTTTTCATCGTGCTTGACCAACCCGACAGAGCCGGCAAATTTCCCGCCGCTTTCCGCAATCCATATTTTTTCGATGTCAGCGTCAAATGTCTCCTGAAGATAAGCTAAAAACGTGTCATCCCAACCGTGAGCCTCCGCGTAAAATTGTCTTTGTTTCTCAATAAGGAGTTGAAGATCCTCCGAAAGAAAATAATCTCTTATCGATATCTCTGATGCTCTGGCAGAAAGCGACTGTGAAAGGATCGCTTCAATCTCTGCCATCGCCTCGGCAAGCTTGTGCTGCTCCTTTTGGTTGATTTCCTTCAGCATCAGTTCTACTTGTTCGTTGGCTTTCTCCTCCAGCTTTTTATAAATCGTTTTTCCTGTTTCTGTGACAAAAATATAATGTTGGCGGGCGTCATCTTTGCTCCTCTGTTTATAGATCAAATCTTCTTTTTCAAACTGCTTCACAATCCTGCTGACATATCCCCGGTCAAGCCCCAGCTTATCCTGAAGAGCTTTTGCCGTACAATTAGGCGTATTATAAATCTCAAATAAAATCCGTGTTTCTGTTAAGGAAAACGGGCTGTCGTAAATGTGCTCATTAAGGAAACCAAGGACGTTTGTATAAAATCGATTGAACTTTCTGAATTTTAATCCGACAGATGATTCTCTTGTTTTCAAATCAATCCCCACTTTCTAATATCGTTGACTAAGGCAATTATAATCACATATAGTTGCTTTAGTCAACGATATATTAGAAAGTGAGGTCTTTTTAATTTCCTGATTCCTTCCTTTTCCTTACCACAATCAATGTGATATAGGATAAAGCCAGAGAAACCAAGCTATAGACAACAGCCCATCCCAAAAATGATTGATTAAAAATGGTAAAGGTGAGCACAAGAGAAATCACCAAACTAAGCATTGGCATCAGATACGGGTTTTTACAAATACAGGTCCCGATAATCGATAGCAGCATAATTCCTAACGGTAAAATAAAGAATGCGATATCTAATTCATCCACCTTTAAACAGCCTCCCTCCAGATTTTTATGTTACTAGTAAAAAAATATAATTGCATTTAGTAAAAGGATAATATTTACTTCCCTAAGGCCCAATTTGAAAATTACCCGTTTACATTCGCTCCGGACTATGATAATTTAAGAAAGCGCTATCATGATAAGTTAATAGCTTGGATGGAGATGAGGAGAGCCAGGAATCCAACCCCTTTTGACAAGGGGTGTTTTCTGGCTCTTTTTGTTTTTCGGGAAAGGAGGCACGCCACACATCCAGCACAAACAGCAAAGGGGGATAATTATTAATGCTTAATATATTTAAACCGGCTCCTCATATTGAGAGACTGGATGATTCAAAGATGGATGCGGCATACAAACGGCTCAGGCTGCAAGTATTCATTGGTATTTTCATTGGCTACGCAGGCTACTACCTGCTGCGGAAAAACTTTGCCTTTGCCATTCCTTATCTGCAGGAACAGGGATTTTCGAAAACAGAACTGGGTTTGGTGCTGGCCGCTGTGTCCATTGCGTACGGCTTCAGCAAATTCATCATGGGAATGGTGTCTGACCGCTGTAATCCGAGATATTTTCTGGCGACAGGCCTATTTTTATCAGCAATCGTTAATATTCTATTCGTTTCAATGCCTTGGGTGACTTCGAGCGTCACCATCATGTTTATTTTTATGTTTATCAATGGATGGTTTCAAGGAATGGGCTGGCCGCCATGCGGCAGGACGATGGCCCATTGGTTCTCCATAAGTGAACGCGGCACAAAAATGTCGATCTGGAATGTCGCCCATAACATAGGCGGCGGTATTCTTGCTCCGCTTGTCACTCTTGGGATCGCGATGTTCGTCACTTGGAAAAGCGTGTTTTTCTTCCCTGCCATCATCGCCATTATCATTTCATTTTTAATTGTTTTATTGGTTCGTGATACGCCTCAATCCTGCGGACTCCCGCCAATTGAAGAGTATCGGAATGACTATCCAAAACACGCTTTTAAAAATCAGGAAAAAGAATTAACAACAAAAGAAATTCTTTTTCAATATGTGCTGAACAACAAATTTCTTTGGTACATCGCTTTTGCCAATGTATTTGTTTATTTCGTGCGATACGGCGTGGTTGACTGGGCGCCTACTTACTTAACAGAAGCCAAAGGCTTTTCTCCTGAAGACTCACGCTGGTCGTATTTTCTTTACGAATACGCAGGCATACCGGGAACGATCTTGTGCGGCTGGATCAGTGACCGATTCTTCAAAAGCCGCCGGGCACCGGCAGGCGTTTTGTTTATGGCGGGTGTTTTCATTGCCGTATTGGTGTACTGGCTGAATCCGGCCGGCAATCCGCTCGTGGACAATATCGCCCTGATCAGCATTGGCTTCTTAATCTACGGACCTGTTATGCTGATCGGCCTTCAAGCAATTGATCTAGCACCGAAAAAAGCAGCCGGAACTGCAGCCGGTTTGACCGGATTTTTCGGATATATCGGCGGATCCGCCTTCGCAAACGCCATTATGGGCTTTGTCGTGGACCGTTTTAACTGGAACGGCGGCTTTATCATGCTGATCTCATCCTGCATTCTTGCCATCGTCTTCTTGGCTTTGACGTGGAATACAGGAAAACGGGCAGAGCATGTTTAAGAAAGACACATAAAAGATTAATAGTTTTCCAACACGCCGTTTACATCCGTTTTTTAATATGAAAGACAGGTAGTGCTTATCTATAAGGAGGAGAAATCATGAGAAAAAATAAAATACTGGCCTTGTTTGTTCTGTCGCTGGGCTTACTCTTATTTATGGTAACGCCAGTGTCGGCAGCGTCAAAAGGAAACCTGCTGTCACCTGACCGTATCCTGACCGTCGCGCACAGAGGGGCTTCTGGATATGTGCCTGAGCACACGATTCTGTCTTACGAAACCGCTCAGAAAATGAAGGCTGATTATATTGAATTGGATCTGCAAATGACAAAAGACGGGAAATTGATTGTCATGCATGACGAAAAACTGGACCGCACCACAAACGGAACGGGCTGGGTGAAAGACCATACGCTCGCAGACATTAAGAAGCTTGACGCCGGTTCTTGGTTTAATGAAGCCTATCCGGAAAAAGCAAAGCCGCAGTACGTCAGCCTTAAAGTTCCTACATTAGAAGAGGTATTAGACCGTTTCGGAAAGCACGCGAACTACTACATTGAAACAAAATCGCCTGACACCTACCCAGGTATGGAAGAAAAACTGATCGCTTCTTTGCAGAAACATAAATTACTGGGGAAGCATTCTAAGCCAGGCCAGGTGATCATTCAATCGTTCAGCAAAGAAAGCCTGGTAAAAATCCATCAATTACAGCCAAACCTGCCGACCGTTCAATTGCTGGAAGCCAAACAAATGGCGTCAATGACAGATGCTGCCCTGGAAGAAATCAAAACATACGCTGTCGGTGCGGGCCCGGATTATAAAGCTTTAAATCAAGAAAACGTCCGTATGATCCGCAGCCACGGCCTCCTGCTTCATCCTTACACAGTCAATAATGAAGCTGATATGCATCGCCTGCTTGATTGGGGCGTAACAGGAGTGTTCACCAACTATCCTGATCTTTTCTACAAAGTAAAAAAGGGTTATTAAAAGCAAAAAACCTTGCGACAACTATCGCAAGGTTTTCTTCATATTTTATTCTTTTCCGGCAGCAGCTTCTGACTGTCCATTAAGCAGCTGAGAATTTATCTCTTTCGCATCCTTTAAGTATTCTGTCTGGTAGCCGCTCTTCAGCGCCCATACATAGAATACAAGTGATACCATCGCAATCAGAACCATATCCCAGCCATAATGAATGACATTCAGGCCGCCGAATTTATCACTGCCCAAATAAGAAATGACCATCATGGCCAGCAGATAAAACACCATCCAGACGCCGGCTTTGAAGTTTCGGCCAAACCCTTTCCATTTCGCCTTCGCCTGATAATAAAAATAAATCGGAAGACCGATCAGGATAATAAACAGAACCTGTCCTGTTAACGGCCAGCGCGCCCAATACAGCACCAGTGACGCAAAGATAAATCCAAGCGGGGCAATCACGTTCAAGCCTTTTAAACGAAGAGGCCTGTACAGGTCTTTCCCCGTCCGTCTCAATGTCATGACTGTGATCGGGCCGGTGATATAAGAAATTAACGTAGCAACGGAAATAATTTCCGCTAATACGCCCCACCCTCTGAACAGGAACAAAAAGATGAACGACACAATCAAGTTAAAGAACATTGCTTGTCGCGGAACGCCGTAAATCGGATGAAGCTTCCCGAATATACTCGGCATGTATTTGTTTTTTTCCATTCCGTAAATCATTCGGGACGTTGTCGCCGTATACGTAATCCCCGTTCCAGACGGTGATACAAATGCATCTGCATATAACACAATAACAAGCCAGTTAATATTCAGCGCAATCGCCAGATCAGCAAAAGGAGAATTAAAATTCAGATGGCTCCAGCCGTGAGCAATATCAGAAGGATTCACCGCTCCGATGAAGGCGATCTGCAGCAGGACATAAATCACTGTCGCAACGAAAAGAGAGCCAACAACCGCAATCGGGATTGATTTCCCCGGATTTTTTGCTTCACCCGCCATATTAATCGGGCTTTGGAAACCATTAAACGCAAAAACGATACCTGAAGTGGCAACCGCCGTCAGCACACTTGCCCAGCCATTCGGCGCAATGCTTTGACCGCCAGTAAAGTTTTCTCCGTGGAATCCGACAAACAGCAAAGCTCCAATCGTAAGACCCGGAATAATAATTTTAAAAATCGTAATTAATGAATTCGCTTTCGAAAATAGATTGACTGTCCAGTAGTTCAGCAGAAAATAAATGAGAAGCAATACAGAGGCAAATGCTAGTCCTTCCCCAGTCAGCGTTCCATTCTTCACCAAACCGCTTGTCCATTTCGCCCATTCCCATGGCCAAGAACTCATATATTGAACGGAGGCCACCGCTTCAACCGGAATGACGGACACAATCGCAATCCAGTTGGCCCAGCCCGCAATAAAACCGATAAACGAACCGTGTGAATATTGCGTATATTTTACCATTCCCCCCGCTTCAGGGAACATAGAACCTAGTTCACTATAAGAAAGAGCAATAAATAAAATGACGACCATTCCAATAACCCATGAAATAATAGCAGCTGGTCCTGCTATTTGAGCCGCACGCCAAGCCCCGAACAGCCAGCCTGAACCGATCATCGACCCGAGCCCGACCATCATGAGGGAAAACGTTCCCATTCTTCGATGCAATTGATT
>NZ_JAVAXX010000163.1:0-14681 GCF_042709275.1 Bacillus sp. LR_5
GCATTTATCTCTTTCGGTATTTGAGATGGGGCTTTAGGAACTTTTCTCAGCTTGTTGTTGATCACATCAGAAGAGTAAAGCGTAACAATCATACTTCCCCCATGTCGTTTTGCCCGAATGAGTATTGGCTGGTTATATTGGTTTTGAAAGAGAAAGTCAGGACCTCCCCAGCTTACTGTAGCATCACGTCCGGGCGGAACATATGGCACGCTTCTTGTATGAGAATAGCGCTGAACGATTCGCAGCCCTGCGCGATCGACTGCATTAAATAGTGTAGATGATACCTGACAAATTCCTCCGCCCACACCTTCCGACAACTCACCTTTAACAATAATGGGCGCACTCTTATATCCTTTGTCCCGAGTTCTCATTCCGACAACTTGGTTAAATGAAAATGTCTCATTAGGGAAAACAACATGATTGTCAATCGCTTTTGCAGAAAGAGAAATATTATGTGATCGGCTTTTATTATTCGAATTAAAATATGTTACGTACTGACCAAGCCGCTGCGTACTAATGTGAGCAAGCATTTCGCTGTCAACTTTCGGATAAATGTTCAATTCTGGCACTTCTACCTTGGAGGGGCCTTGGCCATAGAAATATGCATAAAACTTTTCCATAAATGCCTGTTGATAGAGTTTGTAACCAACCCTGCCCGGGACGATGCTTCCCTGTTCGTTAAGCACAGCATTTATCGGCTCCCGGTAAACTTGCTGATCCAGCTGTTCGATGAATTTACGGTACTTTTCATGATCAATCATCGGAGTACCGGGAAGAGGCATTGTAAAGTTTTCACGATTAACAGTAGCAATCGTCCGTCCTTGCTGTGTGACCGTTAAGCTGTCAGGCGGCCCGCTCGGTTGAGCAAATAATAAAAGACCAGTGATCCAAATTTGTATCATAAGTCGGTTTACCTCCCGACCATTAGTATGAACAGCAGCTTATCCTTTGATGTATTTCTTCCCATCGTTTGTTTGAATATTTAGATGTTGATTCACTTTTTTTAGAGAAAATAGAAAAGCCCTCATAAGTGAGCTCTCTAATTATTCTTACCAATTCCCTGAGCTGACTGAAGCACACAGCTCAATTCGTTGTTTCAAGTTTAAAATCGACTAAAGTTATAGAGCATCTCCCTGGAATGAGGAATGCTTTTTTTGCTTATCTAAAATGAAAAAGATCCCTTATAACAACAATAAAATAATCTATTTCAATACTTTTTTATTGTAAAACGATAAATTCCATGTTAAATTCAGAATGACAACAAATCAGTGAGGTGTTTTTTATGAATCGAGTCTCAACACTCTTTTTAAAGATTGCCGTTATTCTTATTGGAATTCCGATTCTTGCTTTGTGCATTTTTGTGGTGCCTAAGATCGCCAATTATGCAGCAGAATTATTACCAAATATGGCTTATATACAATATCTCGTTTTCGTCTTTTTGTATGTAGCGGCGATACCTTTTTACTTTGCTCTTTATCAAGCGTTTAAACTTTTAAGCTATATTGACAAGAATAAAGCTTTCTCTAAAATGTCTGTAAAAGCTTTGAAGAATATAAAATACTGTGCGGTCACTATCAGTATCTTGTTTGCGGCAGGCATGCCATTCTTTTATCTGCTGGCCGAGATAGACGACGCCCCGGGTATCATAGTCATCGGATTGGTCATTATTTTTGCTTCAATGGTGATTGCAGTCTTTGCTGCTGTTCTTCAAAAACTCTTAAAAGAAGCGATTGATATAAAATCAGAAAATGACTTAACGGTCTGAGGTGATGAACATGGCAATTATTATCAATATTGATGTGATGCTTGCTAAAAGGAAAATGAGCGTAACAGAGCTTTCGGAGAGAGTTGGCATCACGATGGCTAATCTTTCGATATTGAAAAACGGAAAAGCAAAGGCCATTCGATTATCAACTTTAGAGGCGATTTGTAAGGCTTTAGAATGCCAGCCCGGAGATATTTTGGAATACCGAAGTGATGAAGACACACAGGATTCATAAAGAAGACAAAAGAAAAATAAAGTGATTTGGTGGTGATCCTATGGACGCAATCCTATGTCCATTTAGCTGCTATACGAAGCGTGCCTTACAAATATTCAGAGTATACCTTTGGAGGCATACATCATGAGAGCCTTAAAACAACTCGCTCGTTTTGGTTGGGAACAGGCCCTTTCATGTTTGTTTCCTGTCGTTATTTTTGCCTCTTTGGCTATTACACAAATCATCCCTCTTCCCTTCTTGCCACGGTATGACTGGCTGCTCATCATCTGTGTTCTCATGCAGTGGTGGATGGTGCGTTCCGGTCTTGAAACACGGGATGAATTAAAAGTGATCACATTGTTCCACCTTATTGGACTTGCTCTTGAACTTTTCAAGGTGCATATGGGCTCCTGGTCTTACCCAGAGGAAGGATATTCCAAAGTTTTCGGGGTGCCTTTGTATAGTGGATTCATGTATGCAAGTGTAGCCAGTTATCTATGTCAGGCGTGGAGGAGACTTAAGGTTGAATTGATTAAGTGGCCGCCGTTTTATGCAGTTGTTCTGCTTGCCGCTGCGATTTATTTGAATTTTTTCACCCACCATTATTCGATTGACATTCGCTGGTGTTTATCTGGACTTGTCATCATTGTCTTTTGGCAAACTTGGGTCATATACGAGGTGAATGGAACTCGTTACCGTATGCCTCTCGCACTTTCTTTTGTGCTCATCGGATTTTTTATATGGATAGCAGAAAATATCGCAACATTTTTTGGGGCCTGGACGTACCCAAATCAAACCGAGGCATGGAGTCTCGTTCATTTAGGAAAGGTGAGTTCATGGCTTTTATTGGTAATTGTTAGCTTTCTTATAGTAGCGACGCTAAAACAAGTTAAGGGACAGAGTCATATAAAGGCAGAGACCGGTGAACCTTTTTTGGGTTGAAGTTACCCCAGCGTACAAAGACCGAATAAAATGAAAAAGCAACGTTCAATTGTTGCTTTTTTCTTTTAACTCTGCCGGTGAATATTCATCTTCCTCTAAGGTTAACCCGCAGAATAATAGTTAGAAATGTCATTTGCCACTAGATCTTTTTACTGCATTCTTCCTTTAATAACATCGATAAAGCTCCCCGACACTTTTTATAGAACGTTCATAAGACTTGAACGATTACGGATTCAGATGACGACTGCTTTCAACACCTTGATAAATTCATGCGCCGCCGGCGTTACATCATCAAATGAATGCGCGATGACGCCAATATCACGGGTGATCCGGGGAAAGATGTCCTTTTTAATCAATTGATGCGGGACAGATGAAAGTGTAAAGTTTGAAATAATGCCTACGCCCAAGTTGTTTTTGACCATATTGATCAAGGTTTCGGCATTTTGCACAGTCAAGTTTTCCTTTAATTCAATGTGATGCTGCTGCAACGTATTTGACATTGCAATTTCATGACCGCCTTTGCAAAAAATAAGGTCATCTTGATATGTGTTGAGGTCGACATGCTTTTCCTGTTTTAATTCGTCATCTTGCGGAGGGATGACTGCCACCATATAGTCGTTGCACAATAGTTGATTGTCAAACGGTTCAAATGGAGATGCTGCGATCCCAATATCAACCGCCCGATCCTCGACCCAACCTTTGATTTGATCAGAGGTCCCCTCGACCAATTCTATGCGGATCAGCGGGTATTTTGCTCTGAATGCCGCAATCGCCTGCGGCATGATATTTGTTGAAACAGCAGGAAATGAACCGATTTTCACCTTCCCGCTTAACAGCTTGTTTTCCCTGTTGGCTACTTGATATATTTTGCTTTCAATCCCCTTCATTTGCCTCGCCAGCAGTAAAATGTCCTTTCCGACGTCAGTCAGCATTAAACCATGATGTTTATCCCTGATCAGCAATTTGAGCTGCAGCGAGCTTTCCAGGTTTTTAATCGCTTTGCTTACCGCCGGCTGAGAGATGAACAATTCTTTTGCCGCTTCTGTAATGTTCAATTTCTCCCCGACTTTTACAAATATGTGAAGATGGTTCATGTTCATAACCATATGGTTATACCCCCGATAATAAAAATGTATTTCAGTTATATACAAATGTAACATATGATTGAAACCAGCACGATATTTAAACAAGAAAGGCGGCTTAATAATGGTAAAAGTCATGCTGGGAATCATTTCTGTCACACTTATCTGGGGCTATACTTGGGTTGCGATGAAAGTAGGAATTCATGACATCCCCCCGCTTTTATTCTCGGCTTTGCGCCTGTTCATCGGAGCGGTTCCTTTATTTCTCATTCTCTTCATTAAAAGAAAAAAACTTTCAATGGGAAAAGAACATATCAAAAGCTATATCTTCATGAGCCTGCTTATGGGTTTGGGCTATATGGGGATCTTAACGTATGGAATGCAGTTTGTCGATTCAGGAAAAACCTCTGTTTTGGTGTATACGATGCCTATATTTGTTACGGTGATCAGCCATTTTACATTAAACGAGAAAATGAATGTGTATAAAACGATCGGGCTGATAAGCGGCTTCTTCGGACTTTTATTTATATTTGGAAAAGAAATGCTGAATGTCGATCAAAGCGCTTTATTTGGAGAACTGTGCGTCCTTGGGGCAGCGCTTAGCTGGGGAATTGCGAATGTGTTTAGCAAGCTTCAATTCAAGCATATCGATATCATTCATATGAATGCCTGGCATCTTCTGATGGGAGCCGTCATGTTGTTGGTGTTTTCCTTTATATTGGAACCGGTTCATTCAGCCGAATGGACATATCAGGCGGTTTGGTCATTGCTGTTTAATGGTTTGCTTTCTACAGGTTTTACATTTGTCGTATGGTTTTGGGTGCTCAATCAAATCGAAGCATCAAAAGCATCCATGGCATTAATGTTCGTTCCCGTACTGGCTCTATTCTTTGGATGGCTGCAATTGCACGAACAGATCACCATGAACATTATCAACGGAGCTCTGATGATATGCTGCGGCATTTTTATGAATACATTTACATTTTCACGACAGAAAGTGTGAATTTTTAAAGAAATACTTTTTCCCTGTCGATGTTGGCCTCGTATGACAGGAGACGGCTAGTATGAGAGCGTCTTCTAAGTCCTGACGGCAGTCTATTAAATAATGAAAAAAGCTAATGTCTGAATGTGAGACATTAGCTTTAATGGCTGGCGTTTAGGTTGGTGAGCAAGTCACTTGCAGGCAGCTTTATTTGCAAAACCAGGTTGCTTTTTATCATATAATTGCACTGTGCTTAAAATCATTTATTTGATTTAAAAAAGTGTCTAATTCGGCAGAATTAAATAATAATTGCTTATGTATAAAAAGGATTCTTTTATCTAAAAATTCTTAAATACTGAATGAAAGAAAAACATCAAAAGAATGATGGCTAGTACAATCACAATCTCAAAAGTATGTGAACTGCCATCTTCTTTTTCTTGTTCAGTCTTCTCCCTCATTTGTTCCCTATATTTTCTTTGTATTTCATCTTTTTTCTTATCCATCTTACTCGACTCCTTTCAAAGTAAAGCCAAGCAATTGTGAATTAGTAAAAATCAACCATCACCTTTCACCTTCATTTTTTCCCATTATTTTTGTGAAAGGTAATTAAAATCACTGTTGCTAATATTGTTAAGATTGATGTCTTTGTTTATTTCTTGTGCATACGGTTTAATGAAATCCACAATAGGTGTCATATCAAAAGGAAAATCAAAGTCCAGCAACTCAGAATTTGATTTATATACCTGTTCTTTAACAAAGAAGTGACAATCTGGTTTCATGTTTAACAGACCATCTATAAAAGAAAAGGTATCAGCTGTAAAGTCTTCAAGATATCTTTCTTCAGTGAATGTAATGACCTGAATAAAGTTTGAGGAACCCTCGTATTCATTTTCATCCTCTATACCAATTAAAACTGGATTATCACACAGCTTTTCTTTTCTTTTTGAATCTACAATTAAGATATAACCATAAATATCTGAAGTTTCTTTTTGTATGACCTGAAAAAACTCGACTTCATTTGTTCTAAGAAGCCTGTAAAATTTCAATTCCATATAAACCTCACTCTGAATAAAACGATTATTCATTTACTTTTATGCCACAATTCTTCACTACATTCTTAAACAAAAAGCAATCTATTCAGATATACTCTTTAGTGTTTTCTTCTCTCATCTTTTTGTTTAGTTCGAAACCAATTAAGACATTGATAATCGCAGCTGGAAAATATAAAATTCCTGCACCCATAATTCCTATCGCCGTACTTGAACCAACGATAAATGATTGCATTGCTACACTTCTTGCCTTCAAACTAAGTAACACAAGAATTCCTGCTAAAACACCTATAAACCGAGCATTACCCGAAATAAAGAAATCAGATAAGATCCCAAATAATTGTCCAACGATTGATAACAGAATTCCTATAAAGCTGGAAAGCACAACTAGTTTTTTAATGACTTGACACCCCTTTCAAAGCCTTTCATTCAACTACTTAAACCGTTTTTGATATAGATTTTTAAGTATAGAATCCCACGCTACAAACACTTCAGCAATCCACCACTCTCTTTCCGTTCAGTCCAATACCAAATGATCCTAATATCCATTATGGTCGCTATGACAATTGGATTACACATTGTTTAAAAGTTCTGTAAACAGGTATTAAAATGAAAAAACTTTTTTACATGATGTATTCTCATTAGTAAAGTTTAACATTTTCACAGTAAACAATTCTATACTTTTGTGTATAAAACTGCCGTTTCATTCAGATATTAATCATCTTGGCCGTTTCCCTTATTTCTACGCCACCAACGAGCTACTACTGCAGGTATTAGCAGTAGAGTACCGACAATAAGCAACATAAACAAGATTATAAACAGTGCTCCTGTTCCCGGAACAATTTCTTCATAGGTAATAAAGCGTTCATCCCCCTGCAGGACGAAGAACCGAGAATTTTCGAGAAAGGCTAGATGAAAGGCTATAGACGTCCATAAGCTTTTTGTTACAATACGCAGGAGTTGAAGGATGAATCCAAAAAACAACAATAAAACAATATAATCTAATGTGATAGCAGGTGATTCAATTCCTGCTATATATTGCAAACCACTTACAGTTAATGGTGCAAGCACAAATAGGATCGGCTGTAGGAGTAAGGCTATGAAACAATTAAATCTCCTGTTCAGAGCATTGTACACCGTCCCACGAAAAGTTAATTCCTCTGGAAAAGCTTCATAAAAAAAAGCGATCATCATGTTTAAGAGCAATACAGTAACTAAATGGGCAGAGAAGTGAAATTGTGTAACTTTGATCCAGCCCAATAAATGGGCGATAGCGAATCCAGATGCTGATAGAACAATCACATACATTGCGCCCATAATGGCTTTCGGAATGGCTTGCCGCCACCCAGACAGTCCGATAGAGTAGCATGGTCTACTAGAAAACCGCTTAAGAAGAATGTAGAGCAACGGGACAGTAATTAATGTCACTAAACCTGCTTGGATACCTTGCTTCAAAAGCTTGGAAGCTCCCGCTTGGCTAGCCATTGAACCGACTAAAGTAGCAAAAAACAAAGCAAAAACAAACGTTCCCCAGCTGAGCAAGATCGTTGCCAACCATTTTGGATGATTGTTTTGTTTTCCGCTTTGGTTATGATAAGTATTCATTTGGATGCCCCTTTCACATCATTCATATAAGCACTAAACAAGAAAATAAATTGCGCAACTTATTTAAACTTTATTATTACGATACGTTCTAGATGCTGTTATTGTTTCAAATTTCTTCCTTACCCTACTTCAGTTGCGTCGATTTTTTTTAATAAATAGACATAATCCAGCATTCAAGGTTATTTAGACTTTAACAAAAAAATGCCCTTCCAGTTTCAAGGGCATTTGGTAACGATTCTATCAATTTATTGTATTCATTAACTCGAAGAAGTATTCAGGTTTATGGGTCTTATTAAGCTTATACCACGAATGCAATGTATCTGGTGCAAATACATCTAGTTTTTTCAGTACTTCCATCGCAAATTCCAGGGGAGCTATTCCTGATGCAGTTACCAAATTTTGATCAGATACTGCAGGTCCCATCTCGTAAAATGTTTCTCCTTTATAAGCAGGACAGACCATTTTCATATACTCTAAATCATTGCTTGTATGCTTTCTAGAATCTAAGTATCCATGATTCGCGAGACCCTCGGTTGCACCACAAATGGCAGCAACAACCGTGCCAATCTTTAAAGCTTCGCCAACTTTTTTCAAGATCGGTTGATGAATATCTTCTCCCCAAGTATTCCCTCCGGGTAAAATGATAAGATCATTACTCTCAAGAGTACACTCATCAAGCGAAATGTCTGGTTTTATGCTTAGCCCTCCCATCGTCGTAATCATTTCTTTATTAGCTCCTACTGTAACTACTTTTAAAGGTGCAACCTCTTTTTTAAAATATCTCCCTGAATGAAGTTCTGCAATTAAATATCCATATTCCCAGTCTGACATTGTATGAAATACATAAAGATAAACTTTTTTTGTTTGCATCCATAACACTCCAATCACAATTGATAAAGCCCATTAGAATGACTTTGTGCCCATCCTTTAATGCCGTATGGGTGGCAATAGGAACAATTATAAACATCTCATGCTACACCTGCCCTATTATCATTGATGTAACATTTCGCATAATGTTTACCTTTAAATTGGTGTTTTTCTATTTTCTTGTTCCACTCTTTCCCCTTGTTCTCTTAACTTACTAAAAATCAAAAAAAGATGAACGAATAGGTTTTTATTTAAACATCTCATTGGAAATATATCGATTTCACTCCTATTTTTGTGGTATTAATAGAAAGTGAATACAAAATAAATTGAATGAGGAGGCCCGATTCATTTGAAAAATAAAGCGACATTAAAACTTGGAATATGTATTGGACTTTTATGTTTAAGCCTTACTGGTTTCAAACCCTTTTACGGATCAACGCATGCTGAAGCAAAAGGTATAGGAGACACAAAAATGACAAGCTGCATAACGAATAAAAAATTTGTTCAACTTGAGAAAAAATTTGATGCCAGGCTTGGCGTTTATGCAATTGACACAGGTACAAACAAGACGATCGCTTACCGTCCGAATGAACGGTTTGCTTACGCATCAACCTATAAAGTTCTAGCCGCAGCTGCTGTCCTGGAGAAAAACTCAATTGAAAAACTTAATGAAGTCATCTACTACAGCAAAGACGATCTTGTTACATATTCTCCAATCACAGAAAAACACGTAGATACAGGTATGAGCCTGAAGGAAATCTCAGAGGCTGCTATCCGTTACAGCGATAATACTGCTGGGAACATATTGTTGCAACAACTTGGCGGCCCTAAAGGTTTCGAAAAGTCACTGAAACAGATTGGGGATCATGTAACCAAGGCAAATCGATTCGAGACGGATCTAAACTCTGCCATTCCTGGAGATATTCGTGACACAAGCACCGCAAAAGCATTAGCAACCGACCTTAAAGCTTTCACTGTGGATAACACTCTCACGACTGATAAGCGCACGATCTTAACTGATTGGATGCGGGGGAACGCTACTGGTGACGAACTGATTCGGGCAGGCGCTCCTATAGGGTGGGAAGTCGGCGATAAATCTGGAGCCGGAAGTTACGGAACACGAAACGACATTGCTATCGTTTGGCCGCCTAATAGAGCTCCTATTGTTTTGGCAATCCTATCAAAACGGTTTACGAAAGATGCTAATTATGATAATGCTCTTATCGCTGAGGCTGCAAAAGTCGTCCTTAACGATCTGAAATAGTAGATGAAGACTCCTTTTTGGAGTCTTCTTATTCTGAAACCGGTTTATAATACTATTGGTTTATTCGGACTCACTTCCCAATATTTCGTATCGTTAGAAGACACTAATATATCAAATCATATCTCAAAATTAGAGTCTAAGTTAACCGCATCTTCAAAATCATCAATTGAATCGAGGTATAACATATATTCTAATCCATTTCTTGATTTGTGTGTACGTATCTTCCACCATAATAATACCCAATTAAAACGTACCCCTCGGGGAAATCTTGAACTTCATTATATTCAATGATTCCTTCTATACTGAGTATTTCAACCCCTTCAAACATTTCCATCCCATTATGTTGTACAAAAACTCTTTAAAATCATTAGGAAAAGTAACACCTAACTTCTTTTCTAAATTGCTAATTTCTTTAGGACTTGCTGGATCTTTGAAGTGAATGGTTTTTCCATTAGTATCCATCTTGTTTGATTCCATCAATGAAGCACATACCAATAGACTTTTAGAGTACACTTCTATTAAGGTTAAAAAAAGATCGGCAGATGCACGAATATCTAACCGATCTGCAATAGAATAGCTCCTCTTAGAAGCTTCCAACACCATTTGATTCTGGAACTTCCATACTCAAACACTCTGTGTTCTCCCAGTTCCGTTACATTTTCCTTCGTTGTTACAGTCAACATTTCACTAGCTGGTGATGCCTTACCTGAAACACTATTCGCTTTTACCGTATCGTCATAACTAAGCTATTAAAAACGTATCGTTATACACTGTACCAGATGCGGTGCGAATTTTCTGATCAGCTCTGTATACCTCATATTCTTGTCCATTATTGGAGGTTCGACATCATCGCATTAGGTTTACATCAATTACGTTATAAAAGGCATTAGAGGTATCCGCAACATCCCACACCCCTAGAATGACATGATAACCACTGCGATCAGTTGGTACATAAATCTTATGAGATAGATTAGTATCAGCCTTTGAGCCATCATGATCTACAGTTCCAATTAATTCAAACTCATCTCTTGTTAAAGGTTTGTTTGGATTCCAATCTTTCTTGGTTATATAATAGTGCCACTTTGATGTTGCATGAGGAGCAGTATAGTGCCAAGTAAAGGTGTTTAGACCCCCACGGATGTTTTGTTTCACCCAATGATCTGCAGTTTGCCTGTCTAACCCAAAGTCAATTTGACCCGAGCCTCCATTTGCTGATGCAATTTTCCCATCTGGCGGACCCGCGGACGGAAACCCTTTTGGTCCCTCTACCGATTGAGGATTATCAATTACGGAACCATACTTTTGATTAGCTGCCGTCCAACCAATTATTTGTTTTTCTAATGAACCCATGTACGCTCTACTAGCAGGTTCTTTTATATACCCGTGTGCAGATACATCACCTGCAAATAAAGTAGCACCAACACCTAGAATAGCAGTTAGAACAGCCCCTTTGATAAAACCCTTCATTACTAAATCATTCCTCCCTTTATTGTAAAATATTTCTCTTTCCTACTATAATAATTCATTACGTGTGAGGTAATCTCCTTCTTTATCATTGAAGGCGTAAAATTTAAAGAATTTCATGCTCTCCAGTTCCTTTGTTCTTCAGCTTTTTGACAAAACCTCCTTGCATACAGCTTTCCATTTTTGTCACAGATACCGAACACTTTATCAATCTCTACCTGATCTTTTGGAAACTCTATAAAACTCATATCATCTGCAGTATTATTTAACCCTGCCGCTCGATATGTGTGGTATTGATTCCTCTACACCAATTTTTAATAAAACTCTGCAACTTGAATCAAAAACTGCAGCTGGGTTCTTTACTTGTTATGTACTTCCCCTGAATCGTCTTAATTAGAAACAAGGCATTTTCCTCTTTCTCTTTAAAACACTTGTTTTATTCAGAATCCTTGTAAAAAAGAATCCATTTTGCAATTCAACATCAAGAAAATCTAATTCTTCTTTATTGTCATTTTATTTGGTCTTGATCGCACGTATTCTAAATGTAGCTTTGACATAAAGTCACCGATGTTAGAAATAAATTCCCTGACGTTTAAAAGAATGTCGGCGATGCATTTTTCCTTAGATAATGCCTAAAGTTTTGTTCTTTTTAACTAAACGGGGCACTATAATTGAGCTATAGGTTCATAGAAAGAAAACAATTAAAAGGAGGATTTTTGTGTTTCAAACCTTAGACCATTTTTTAAAATCTTGGGAGTTCGAAGCCGATGCAACACAGAAAATACTAAATAGTCTAACTGATGAATCACTTAAACAGGAAATAACTTCACAAAATTGGACTTTAGGCCGTATTGCTTGGCATACTGTCGCTGCCATTCGCATCATTACCTCAAACACAGACTTAACATTTCACGCTCCAGCTGAAGATTATCCTGTTCCTGCTTCGGCTCAGTTTATAGCAGACAGCTATCATCAAGCCAGTAATGCATTTGTACAGGCATTAAAAAACCAATGGACTGACCATACACTTCAAGAACATATCAACTTTATTGGCCAACAATTGCCAAATGGTTCACTTTTGATGTTTTTGATTCAACACCAAAATCACCATCGAGGACAAATAACGGTTCTTATGAGACAAGCAGGATTGCCTGTTCCAGGTATTTATGGGCCAGCAAAAGAGGAATGGACAAAATTTGGTTTGGAACCCCCGCAAATGTAATCAAACTTTTTTTATAAAGAAGTTAACCCATTACAATATATAAAAGCATGTTTTGAACAATCTTATTTCAAAACATGTTCTTTCCTTTTGTTCATTTATCAATATTGTTATAAACATAAATTTAATTAAGTTTTATTCCAAACTTAGACTAAATAATATTGCCTGAGTGATCAGGATTACAAAAAAACACTGATAAGGTGACTATATTCGACTTCTTCCATTTTCGTTGAGAACGGCTTTTCACATTGTTTACACTTTATTTGACCTCACCTTATTTAATCCATATTTTCCACGTCGCTTTTCTGATTAAAATTGTTGTTTTATTGGGATTCTTCATCAAAAAAGCGCTCTGCTTTCTGCTGCAGATGCGCTTCATCTCTCGAAATATGGGTATGGACATATACCATCATTCCAGATTATTTGGACTTTATAACTCTATCTTCTAGTTGCTGAATCTTTCTTAAAAGCTGCTAACTCTCAAATTTTTAAAAACGTAGACGGTATGCCTCCAATATAGTTACAACATAAGCTAAGAAAATCCTATAACATTGTTCCTCGGGTTTGCATATGGAGGGCTAATTTATTCCTCGAGAGATCCACAAAGAATGGATCTCCCCTGTATATCACTTTTCTCCGTCATAAGGAATTGAGTAATGGTAAAGTCAAATGTATCTACTAACGATTCAACGCACATAAAAGTTGATCTTAACTAATTGAATCACCCTTAGCTTATTTTTAATATCAATTAAGTAAGTCTCCTGATGGTCAGTTTATTAGATAATTTTCCAGCCTCTTTTTTGATGTGTTTATAAATGCTGCTAAAGATTCTATGTTCTAAGTAGGAGGTGATATTTTGTTTGTATCGCCAATGTTGCTACATCCAATAATAAAGACCTTTTGTTGAAGAGGTAAGATTTAAAAATTTCTATTAGTTCATTTCCACTCTTCCTCTAAAATAGCGTAATAATATTCATCCCACCATTCATTGCCTTTGGGAATACATTTTTTAAAGAAGCCTTCTCTTCTCATTCCAATCTTCTCCATAACTCGGTATGAAGGAATATTCTCAGGTTGACACGTAGCTATAATCCTATGTAAGTTCATTTCTTTAAATCCATATTCCAAAATAGCTTCTGCTGCCTCAGAAGCATACCCTCTATTTTGATAATTCGGATTAAACACCCACCCAATCTCAAATGTATGTTCACCAAAATACTTATAAAAAACAATATGGCCTATAAGAGAACCTTCATCTATTAGTACTACAGGAAATTTTTCAGCGTTATCACCTCTGTTTTTATTTACAAATTCTTTTGCATCTTCTACAGTAAAAACCCCTTCTGGTATATACTTCATAACATTAGCATCTGATGTATACTCATATACAGCTTGCCAATCTTTGAATTCAAATTCACGTATCAATAACCTTTTTGTTGTTATATGCATTAAAGTAACTCCCATCACCGTCGCCTCTTAGTAACTCACAATAACAAAAATTTCTCAAGGAACGATCAGCAGCCCGTTAGCTATCCCTGATTAAAGATGATCTGTTACCACACTGTTACGTTAGAACTTCCACTACTTTGATATCCCTCTGTCGCTAAGACTTGGTAAGACCAATTGCTACCCAGATTCATTCCATGACTCTTCCATGCGTTAACATGATTGCTGAAAGTGATTGTAGCGTTGCTTCCAGTTGGTCTCTTCGACTGACGAACACTCCAGTACTGCGTAAAAGTAGTGCTTGGGCCATCAATGGAAGGTGCGTTATAACGTGTAGTTGTATATATGTCATATGTACCCCCATCACTGTTTACAGTACCTTTATACGTTCCTGTTGGTCTATAAGTACCCCATGAATCCACTACATAATATTCTATGAGAGGTGATCTCGTCCAACCATATAAAGTCAAATATCCATTGCCATTCGGCGCCCAAACTCCGGCATTATAGTTTATTGTCCTAAATGGCGAACCTGTAGTCCAACCTTTACCAACAACGAAATTTCCGGTATTAGACCAATTAACACTGTAATTCCCGCCAGACCCATTGACAGCGTTTACTATTCCGCCCCCATCAGTCCAATTTTGCCAGTAGTCTGTGCTAGCTGCAGAGGCGGTTGCCGAAAACAAGCTAATACTCATTAAAGCTGCCGTTAATCCAACTAAGAAATTCTTTTTAAACTTAAACATATGTTACCTCCTTAATATTTTTTCTGACTTTGA
>NZ_JAVAXX010000164.1:0-14536 GCF_042709275.1 Bacillus sp. LR_5
AGCGATGCTCTCATAGCCTTCAGATTTTAAGTATTCATAGCCATCCATCACGTTTTTCCACCAGTCTTCAGGCCCTGTATGTACCAGTTCTTCAGGGGGAACGCCATGTCCTTCATATTGAGGCGCGTGGCACGTATAGCCCCGTTCATTCAAATAACGTCCCAGCATTCGTACGTCCGCTGTATTTCCCATAAAGCCGTGCAGCAAAAGCACCGCTTTGTCTCCGCCTTTAAATGTAAATGGTTTTGGTGTCACAACTTTCATGCTCATGTCTCCCTTTCTATCTGCACGATCATTTTAGTTTTCCACAGTTTGATCAGAAAAAAACACTCTGAATATCAGCCAGAAACGTGAAAAAGGCCTGACTTTACATCAGACCTTATACAAACATTGCCCTATAGGATATAAGCAAGCGCAATCGTCAACACGAAAAACAAGACTGCCAGCACAACCGTAATGCGGTGCAGAATCAAATCAAGACCTCTTGCTTTTTGTTTCCCGAAGAGCTGCTCCGCTCCGCCTGAAATCGCACCAGATAATCCGGCGCTTTTACTGGATTGAAGCAAAACGACAATAATAAGTGCAATGCTGACGATAACCAATAAGGTAATCAAAACCGCGTGCATCCCTTACACCTCCAGACTCACTGGCCTACATTACTTCTATTTTACATGAAAAGGGTTGGCATGTCACGCTGTATCAGACGCCAAAAGGCGGGATAAGACGTATTATCTTGGTTACCCTATTCATATGAAAAGGTCAAAAGGAGAAAAACAATGCCCCTTATCAGCATAGCCAGCAGAAAACATCTTTATTATGAGGAATATGGACAGGGAATTCCTATCATTTTTATCCATCCGCCGGGCATGGGACGCAAGGTTTTTTATTATCAGCGCCTTCTCTCCGAGCATTTCAGGGTGATTTTTCCCGATTTAAGCGGACACGGCGACAGTGATCACGCGGATCAGCCCGCCTCTATTTCTTATTACGCAAACGAGATCGTGCAATTCATAGACGCTCTGCACATTGATAAGGCTGTGTTATTTGGGTATTCCGCAGGCGGCTTAATTGCGCAGCATATCGGCTTTACCCGCCCGGACAAAGTATCTCATCTTGTTCTGTCCGGCGCTTACCCCGCTGTTCATAACGTAATCGGAGAGAAGATTCACAAGACGGGGATGTATCTGCTCGAGAAAAACGCCGGTTTGCTCATCAAAATCCTTGCTGTCAGCCACACAAAAAACAAAGAACTTCGAAACCTATTAACAGGCCATATGAAAAAAGCGGACCTTGCCCATTGGCATCAATATTATCAGGATTCGCTCCGCTACAACTGCATTGAACAGCTGCCTCATTTACACATGCCAATGCTGTTTATGTATGGCGGCCTTCGAGACTGGACCTTCTCAGCCTCAGGCTATTACCGCAAAGCTTGCAGCCATGCCGAATTTTTCAGATTGGAATATCAGGGGCATCAGCTGCCGACAAAACAATATAAAACATGCAACGAACTGGTGACAGGGTTTGTGTTGACACATCATTCATAGGGATAGAAAACGCTTGGTCTCCTTGCGTTTTCCGCTGTTTATTGACTTTTGTCAATAAAATCATAGTAAAAAAGATCCTCAAATTTCAAATTAAAATAGTGAAGCATTTTACCGATCACAAGCTGCCCCGGCCGTCTTTCTCCATTCAGCACGCGGCTCAGTGTGGCGGGTGAGACTCCGATTTCCAGCGCAAGCTGATTAAGGGAATAATCGTTATTGACCATATACTGCAATACATAATCACGTCTAATCTGTATCTTTTCTACTGGCACTTTCCTCACCTTCCATTCCTGGAAAACTTTTTTCTATACTTTTACATTACGGCTTATGTTAACTTTTGTCAATACTTTTCCAGCCTACCTATTCCCTTTAGTCAATAAACATACTAAAATATGAGTAACAGTGAGGGACGGGGTGAGATACATGGAAAGCTTCGGCGAACAATTGCGGGCATTGCGTGAAGAGAGAAAATTAACAGTCAACCAGCTGGCGACTTATTCAGGCGTAAGCGCAGCCGGCATCTCCAGAATCGAAAACGGCAAACGGGGCGTTCCCAAACCTGCCACCATAAAAAAACTGGCGGAAGCTTTAAAAATTCCTTATGAAGGGCTTATGTATAAGGCAGGTTACATCGAAGAAGTGCATGAAGCCAGGGCTCCTTATGAAACGAAGTGCAAGCTGCTTGAAAAAGCGGAGGCCTATGACCTGAAAAACCTTGCTCTTCTTGAGAACGAAAAGTGGCAATATCTCAATAAAGAAGATTTGCTCATGCTGGATCATTATTTTTCGTTTATTTCAGACGAAGCCAAAAAACGGTCTGCTGATGACTAACCCTTGATAGAAATGTGAGGCGATCACCATGTCACCGTTCGGACAGCAATTACGGGAGCTGCGCCGCGCCCGCAAACTGACAGTGAATCAGCTTGCGGTGTACTCAGGCATCAGCTCAGCCACCATTTCAAAAATTGAAAACGGCAAGCGGGGCACGCCAAAACCTGCCACTATCAAAAAATTGGCGGCCGTACTGAAGGTTCCCTACGAAAACCTGATGGCTGCCGCAGGCCATATTCGGGCCTTTCCAGAAGAAATCCGCGAAGCTTCGGAAAGCTATCAGTCCATATATGAAATTTACCAAACGGCTGTCACTCGAGGAGCGGAGCACCTCCCGATTTTCAATAGCCAAAAATGGGGATATCTCTCAAAGCAGGATATTGAAAATCTCAGCAAATACTTCGATTTTTTAGCCTCG
This sequence comes from Bacillus sp. LR_5, assembly GCF_042709275.1. Taxonomy (NCBI): domain Bacteria; kingdom Bacillati; phylum Bacillota; class Bacilli; order Caryophanales; family Bacillaceae; genus Bacillus; species Bacillus sp. LR_5. The sequence goes on from NZ_JAVAXX010000164.1 coordinate 2,797, forward strand.
GAAGCAAAAAAACGAACCTCTTCTTCATAATCCCCTGTATCTCTTTCTGCATTTTATCAATCACGCTTGCATACCTTCCCTCGTTATTTGCGTTATAATAGTGTCAGACGAGGTGAAAAGTATGAACCAATCAGAAATGTGTCCTAGATTTGAAAAAGCAGTCGACATCTTGAGTAAACGCTGGGTCGCTTTGATCGTATTTCAGCTCTTGAACGGGTCGCAGCGATTTAGCGAAATTGAAGCAGCACTTCCAAATCTAAGCGGCAGAGTTCTGTCAGAACGGCTGAAAGAACTTGAGCTTGAAGGAGTGGTGAAGCGGGATGTCATCCCTGAAACTCCGGTTCGCATCGAATATTCATTGACCGATAAAGGAAAGGCGTTAGCCCCCATTTTGGGTGAGATTTCTAAATGGGCGACGGATTGGATTGACCCTTCCTTTCTTGACTAATTGCTAAAACGGTTCTGATCTCAAAGGCGAGAAAAGAGCCGTTTTTTATTTTTCATTTTCCAGGTAAAAAAACGATTTCTCAGCCGATATATAGTACATCCACACACATTACGATTTTAAAGGAGACCACTTATATGCGACTGACGATTTCCCGCAAATTCAGCCTGGTATTTTTGACACTGATCCTGATCAATTTACTTGTCGGCGGAATAGGCGCTTTTAATATGCAGCATATCATTCAAAAGACAGATGAAATCAACACAAAATGGATTGACGGCATCAAAGAAATTACATCGATTAATTATTTGACCGAGCATCTCTCTTCTAAAGAAAAGGATTTTCTGATTTTCACAGACAAAAGCAAAATGGATACGCTTGATCAAGAAATGAATCAGATCCTTGAAGACATCAATCAAAAGCTTGATAGCTACGAAAAAACGATTTCCAATGATAAAGAACAGAAACTGTTCGAGGAGCTTCAAAATGAAGTGAATACCTATGCTGATATTCATGCGCAAATTATAGAAAGCGGACGCACGAATGACATGGACAAAGCAAGAGGTTTATTGGTACAGACTGAGGCCAGCTTTGAGAATATGAAAAAATCAGTCACTCAGCTCGTTGACTTTAATAAAGAAGGCAGCAACACAGCGGTAAAAGAAACGAAGGATGTATACCATAAAGGGCTCATTTACACGGCTTCGCTTGTGGCAGCTTCGATCATTATCAGCATTTTCATCTGGCTTTATATCACGCGAAACATTGTAAAGCCTATCATTCGTATGAAGGAATCTGCCAATCATATTGCCGAGGGAGATCTGTCGAGTGACATAGAGCCGCTCAATTCAAAAGACGAGCTGGGTGATCTGAACGAAGCGCTGCACAAAATGGTAGGCAATCTGAGAGATATTGTCGGATACTCCAAAGAAATATCAAGCCGGGTGCTTTCTTCTTCACAAGTGCTGGCAACTGCAACGAATGAAACAAGATCCGGCAGCAAACATATTACCGAGACGATGAACGAAATGGCTGAGGGCTCTGAACAGCAGGCCCAAGACGCGGTGACAATTGCCGAATCAATGAATGAGTTTACAGAAAGCATTGATAAAGCCTATAATCACGGCATCACAATCAGCGATACGTCTCAAAACGTTCTCGAACTCGCAGTGAGCGGAAACGAAAATATGGATACGTCATTACAGCAAATGAAAACCATCCATCATATCGTTCAGGAAGCCGTGCATAAAGTGAGATCACTGGAACAGCATTCTCAGGATATCAACAAGCTCGTTCAGGTCATCAACGGCATTGCCGAGCAAACGAATTTGCTGTCACTTAACGCTGCGATTGAAGCTGCCCGCGCAGGAGAAAGCGGCAAAGGCTTCGCTGTTGTGGCAGAGGAGGTCAGAAAGCTGGCTGACGGCGTTTCTGATTCCGTGCAGGATATTACCCGGATTGTCAACGGCACACAGCAGGAAATCTACACCGTTATTGAATACTTGGAAAGCAGCTTTACAGAAGTCGAAAAAGGAACGGAAAACCTGACAGACACCGGACAAGCTATGCAGCATATCAAACAGTCCGTCACTCATGTTGCAGACAGCATTAAGGAAGTAACGGATGGCCTGAAGCAGTTAACAAACCAATCGATTACCATCAATCAATCGATTGAAAATATCGCTTCTGTATCTGAAGAGTCGGCCGCCGGCATTGAAGAAACATTTTCAATTACCGAGCAATCCGCCCATTCCATGGATCAAGTGCTCCAGAATGCCGAAGAGCTTGAGCAGCTGGCGAAAGAGCTTAATGAGAAGATGAATCAGTTTACCATTTAAAAATAACCCACGTCCAGATAGGACGTGGGCTTTATTCGTTTCATAAGGGTATTTTTACTCGAACCTCTGCTCCACCCGCTATAGTGTTCCCAAGAGTAAGTTCTCCATTATGTAGATTCACTGCATTTTTTGCAAAAGTCAATCCCATTCCATAATGACCTTTAGAATGACGGCTCTTGTCATCCATATAAAAAAGTTCTGTGGCTTTTTTTAATCCCATTTCCGAAAATCCATTTCCCGTGTCTTTTACAAAAAAATAAAATATCTCAGAATCGCATTCTGCATGTACCGAGACAGTGCCGCCTTCCGGTGTATAATCAACTGCGTTTGTTAAGATATTCAATAATGCCCTATGTAACAATTGCCAGTCTATTTTCGCTTCTTTCATTAGATTTTCTTTTTTGAACGAAATGTTTATATTTTTATTTCCTTTATAGGCGGATATATCTTTCAGTAGGGTTTCTGTCAACTTATCTACAGATGCTTTCTCCAAATGAACAGTTAAGGCATCCTCCGTTTTCGAAAGATGAATCAGCTGATAAATATATTGTTCAATCTGATTTCCTGCTCCAAGAATATACTTTGTATACTCAGCTTGTTCCTCGTTTTGTATTGACAAGCTGAGTAATTCAGCATTCCCCTTAATAATGGTAATCGGAATCTTGATATCATGTGCCAAAGCACCTATTTGTTCTTTCTTGTTTTTTTCTAAACGCCATTGTGCCTCAAGTGAGGACTGGAGAGCATCTCTCATTTCAATCAAGGAGTCAATCACATCATCGAATTCCTTAATATGTGTAAATTCGGGAGTGAATTGCAAATTTTGCTCTTTTATATATCGAGTGATTAAGTTCAATGTCTCAAAATGTTTTCTTAATCTATTCGCAAAGTAAGTTGTTATAATAGAGATAACTATAATGAGCAAGATAATCAAAATACAAATACTCGTTAATTCATAATTAGGAAGGTATTTTCTTAGTAAAGGCGAAGTGAAATCTGCACGCAATGAATATTGCAAAACACAATATTCATCGTTTCTTTCTATAACCAAATATCCTTTTTGCTTATAATTGACATACGGTTTTTTTTCAATCTTCTTTTTTACAAGCTGCAAATCTTTTTCTTTAATATTTCCAGCTGTTTTTTGTTTTGTTTCTTTATCAAGGATGGCATATGACATTGTATCAGGAATCATATCAGCAGTTACTTTGTCGATGCTTTCCAGCTTCACCGCCAGTTTTTCTGCTTCTCGTTCATTATAATTCGCTGGGTGTGAGAAACCGGTATTCATTGCGATCGTATTCATAAATAAATATAGCAGAGCAAGTATGACCAAACTAATACATAGAGTCACCATATACTTTATCAGTTCTCTAAGAAGTGTTTTCTGCCCCTTAAAACCTATTCCCATTTGTATCCAACGCCCCATACCGTTTTAATGGGGTCTGCATTATGCTCTTTACATTTTTTTCGAATCGTTCGAATAAATTCAGTAATTGTTGAATACAAGGCATTCCCCTCTAATCCATATATCTCCTCATAAATTTGTTCTCTCGAAAAAGTTCTCCCTTTATGTTGAGCTAAAAATTCACAGATTTTATATTCATTTTTTGTTAGGTTGAGTTTGTTGTTATTAATAAATACTTCTTTACTATCAAAATGAAATAAAAAACCGGAGATAACTCTCTTCGATTGATGTTTATCTCTCCGTTCTCTTCTTAAGTGAGCATTAACTCTGGCACTAAGCTCTCTAACGCCGAACGGCTTAGTAATATAATCATCTCCTCCGGTAATGAGGCCTTTTACTATCGCTTCCTCTTCCGTTTTAGCTGTGAGGAATAAAATTGGACAATCAACCAAAGGCCGTATCTGTTTACATAACTCAAAACCGTCAATATCCGGCATCATAACATCAAGCAAAATTAAATCATACCCTTGAAATAAATCAGGCGGCTGGCCTTTAACACGATCTAAAGTGTCAACTTGATGCTGATCACGGCGCAAAATATTTTGTATCAGTACAAGAATATCTTTTTCATCATCGACAGCAAGGATTTTTGCCATTTCCCGGCCCCCTCATACTATTCAAACGTTTTTCTGCCTTCCCATTTACTAAACCATATAAGACTGGCAATGATTGTACATATTATACCAAAAACCATAATCAATTCCCCTGAATTCATTTCATGCATTAACAAAGGATTATCACCTTGATTTACTTCTTTAAAGTGAAGTACTCCATTTAAACCTGACAATCGAATCCCCCAAGCCCACGGGTTAAATTTCCACATCATATCCCCTAATCCAGTGTTCATTAGAGCTGTCATGAGCAGGCCGGCTCCTCCTATCAGGACAGAAGCCCCCATTCCAAACATACAGCTGATAAAAAAGTAAATACAATACAGGACTACACTGCCCGCAACTAGCCAGGCACCACCCATTATAAAAATACCGTAAGACAAATCCGGCACTTTTAAAATAAACTTTAATCCTATTATATAGATGAATAGCGCTAAACCAATAGAGCACAACCCCATGAAAAGCAGCATTAACATTTTACTCACATAAGCAATGACTTTCGGAGATGTGCTCCCTAGTAACACTTGAAATTTCCCTGCCTGTTCTTCTAAGGATGCAGTCATTCCGCATAGCACCCCGATGAGCAGCGGCAATGCTACTGCAACAGCTTCCATAAAAGATTTATACAAGTGAAATTGGCTTTGATCTCTCCCATAAAAATACAGGATCAATACACATGAACAAACTATAGGAATAATAAAATGCAGCCACATAAAGGAGGTGTGCTTGCTTTTCTGGAAATCAGCTTGTAAACACCTCAAAAGCAATCTCACCTTACATCGCCCCCTGCTTTTTTGTTCTGTAATCGATTGAAGGGGCAAATGAACGACTGGTTAAAAATGACAGTATCAAAAATAATAGAATAGAAATCAATATAGCAGGAGGGACGACCAGCCAACTCAACAAAGGATCATTTTTTTCAAGCAACAGGCCGTTAGGATGAATACCAATAGTTGGACTCATCATTCGAATTGGCCAGCTCCAAGGAATAAACCACCAAAAGGAACGAGATGCCGGCATAATGCCCAGAACGAAGGTTCCTATAAGATTTAACATTACCGCTATTGTAAGCCCCCACTTTTTGGCCACAAATAAACAGAGTGGAATTTGCCAAAGACTTGTCATCCAAAGTAACAAACTCGCGGCAATTGTAGAAAGCGTAATAATGGCAAAATCAGCTATAACGAATCCCATGAGTAACATAAAAACTAAAAATACAATCTGAGATAATAGCGAATAAAACATGATAATTATAATCTTTGCATACCATAATCTCCCTAAATCTATAGGTAATGAATACGTACCATTATAATTAGAAGCCTTTTTTTCTTTTTGATGAGATAAAGAACAAAATAAAGCAATCATCACCGGCATAAATATAATAGACCACCAGTTAAAAGTACCGGATACAAAAAATTGAATGTTCATTAAAAAAGAAAAACCTATATTAAGAAGAGGCACAAAGATAATCATTTTTCTGGAAAACGTCCTCTTAAACTTCAGGTTTTCGGCTTTTATATAATTTATCATCTATCTACACCTTCTTTTTCACGGCTTGACTTTACAACTTCCATAAACAAGTGCTCCAAATCATCAGCCTTGTTTATTTCACCCTGATACCCAAGGTGACCGCCGATGATAATCCCAATATGATCTGCTATTTGTTCGACTTCTGAAAGAATGTGGCTAGATAAAATCACCGTTATTCCTTCCTGAGGAAATGAGCGAATTAGGTCCCTAAGCTCCTGTATACCTATTGGATCTAGCCCGTTTGTAGGCTCATCAAGAATTAATAATTTAGGATGATTTAATAAGGCGATTGCAATTCCAAGCCGCTGCCTCATTCCCATCGAAAACTGCCCTGCTCTTTTCTTTCCAGCATGCTCCATATCCACAGTCTTTAGCACACTGTGAATGCGATCTTCAGAAAGACCGAGCAGCGTGGCATGGACTTTCACATTTTCAAATGCAGTTAAATTATCGTAAAGAGGTGGAGTTTCTATTAACGATCCGATATTTTGTAAATCAGATCGTTTCCATTTATGTCCGTCGAAGAAAACCTCACCAGAAGTCTTCCGTAAAATTCCTGTTAAAATTTTAAGTGTTGTCGATTTTCCAGCTCCATTTGGTCCCAGCAGACCATAAATGCTGTTTTTTTGAACAGTTAATGAAACATCTGAAACAGCTGTTTCTTTGCCAAACTTTTTTGTAAGGCTTTTGGTTTCTAATAGGACTGTACTCATGTCACTCTCTCCCTTATTCCTTTTCATTCTTTATTAAAACCGCTCGATAATACTCACGATTAAACTCAACAATGATTTCATTTTTGGCATCAGGATCCTCGTTTGTACTGTAAACCTTCCCATAGCGTAATGGTTTTTTCTCTCTGATTTCATCCGGGTCATTAGAGATATACGGTTCTTTCAGTTCTTCTTCCGACCATCTCTTTCCATCACCATCTACAAAGAAAGTTTGGCCTATTGCCCCTATTACTTTTCCTTTTTTGTCTTCATCAACTTTATCTTTCAGCTGATAAAGTTTATCGTCATAGACCACTTGATCGAGTTTTCCCTTATCAATCAGGCTCTCCATTGTTTCAGATGTATCGTTTTCATTATCATCAGTAAAATGCATTGTTTTTTTTGTTTCTTCAACAACTTTATCTTTAAACTTTATTAATGATTGACAAGCAGATAACATAAATAAAACAATAAAACAGCCTAAAATGTATATACATCTTTTCAACATACACCCCTCCACTTATTACATTTCTATAAAAATAGAGTTCTTTTATCTACATGACAGAACTTCACTATCTGAATGATGATCATTGTAAAATACTTTTATCAGAATTTAATCAAAATACATTAGCAGATAAATAAGCGATAGAAAAAGAGTGCAATTGGTGACACTTCCACACATTAAAATCAATCTCATATTTTGATCACCGTTGTTTAGATAAATAAGGGCAGGGAATGCACTAATGCCAGAGTTCGACAATTTAAAATACATTTGCAGATCCCCTCAATTTTTTCATCAAGATTATTTATTAAGCCTCATAAAAAAAGGACTCTTTTCCCTCTCAGAAAAGAATCCATTTTGCTTAACTCTATACACTTATTAACTTTTTTCTATTTTTTTGTTTCACTGGATTCAACAACCTTTCAATCCAGGCCATTATCAGATCTGCTCCTATGGCCATCACCGCAGTCGGGATCGCGCCAGCGAGAATAATCGCAGTTCCGTTTGTCGCATTTGAGCCGCGGACGATCATATCCCCGAGCCCCCCGGCGCCGACAAATGTACCGATTGCTGTAATCCCGATGGCAATGACGAGAGCCGTGCGCAAGCCTGCCATAATGACAGAAAGCGCGAGCGGAAGCTCAACCATCCGGAGCACCTGGAATTTCGTCATGCCCATTGCGTTTCCCGATTCTAAGTAGGCGTGTTCAATGCTGACAATGCCTGTATACGTGTTTCGGATAATCGGCAGGAGGGAATACAGAAATAATGATACAATCACGGTGTTTGCGCCGAGCCCCATGACAAGCATTAAAACGGCCAGCATCGCGAGCGCAGGGATTGTCTGGATGACATTTGTTACAGCGAACACCCAGGCTGATAAGCGGCGATAATGCGCAATGAGGATTCCGACCGGAACCCCGACGACAGCAGCAAACAATACGCCGTAAACCGACATGAGAAAGTGGCGGCCGAATTCATCCATGACGTAGCTGCCGTTCTGCGCGTAATATGTCATTAACTGATCAAGCACGTTCATTGGCTTCGTCCTCCTTTCACGATTCGAAGTAGTGGTGCTTTTCTAAATATTCCTTGGCAACGACAGACGGTTCTTTTAGATTACCGTCGACTTCATAGTTAAGCTCCTGCATTGTGGCTGTGTCGATTTTCCCGATCATTTTCTGGATGGTGCCTTCAAGCTCAGGATGTTCTTTGAGCACTTGTTCCGGAACAACCGGAGAGCAATCGTACGGCGGGAAAAATTGCTTATCATCCTTTAGCATTTTGAGACCATAGGACTTGATTCTTCCATCAGTCGAATACGCGAGGACAATGTCCATTTTTCCGCTTTTTACCGCATCATACACAAGCCCGATCTGCATTGGATACGTGCCGCCGAATGTCATGCCGTAGGTTTTCGTAAAATCTTGATAGCCGTTTCCCTTGAGCTTCATCCAATAGTTATCGACACCCAGCTTTAATTGCGGTGCCCATTTTTTCACATCTGATACGTTTTCTAAATGATATTGATCCGCCAGCTCCTTGCTGACCGTAAAGGCATACGTATTATCAAACCCGTAGGAGTCATACCATTTTAAATCATATCTTTTTTTAAACTCCCGCTGTGTTAGCGCCAGCGCTTTCTCCGGATCTTTCTCAGGTTCCATTCGCAGCGTTCCTGGCAGCGCGTCTCCCGTATATCTTGTGGCCGCAATGTCGATTTCCCCATTCATTAAGGCCTGCTGCTGTACCGCGTTAGAGCCGAGATTTTTAATGGTTGTTGTTTTAAGATCAGTATGGTGTTCGATCAGCTGGCCAAGCATGCTGGCGATGATTTCTGATTCGCTCATGCTTTGCGCGCCGATTTTAATGGTCTGGTCTGAAGCGGCGCTGAGCCCCGGAAGCGAACAGCCGCTCAACGTCAGCATTGCTGCAAGCGTTAACCCGATCATCCATTTGAGATATTTTCTTTTCATGAGCCGCCTCCTTATGAAACTTCCTTCAATCTCTGCATGCCGGCAGGTGTCAGTTTTCGTTCAGTCACTGCCAGCACATAATCAATCACAATTGCCAATATTGTAACGGGCACCGCGCCCCCGATGATATATTCCGGCTGATATAAATTCAGTCCGATAAAAATATAATCACCCAATCCGCCGCCTCCGATAAAGGAAGCAAGCGTAGCCCAGCCGATTAAGTAAATCGTCGATGTTCTGATTCCCGCCATGATGACAGGTGCGGCAAGCGGCAGCTCCACCAGACGGACTTGTTCAGCCGGCGTCATTCCGATGCCTTTGCCAGACTCGAGCAGATTTTTGTTGACGCCGCGAATGCCGGTATACGTGTTGCGCAGAATCGGCAGAACGGAATAGAAAAACAATGCCACAATGGCTGGAACCTTCCCGACACCCAGTAGCGGAATAAAGAAGGCGAGAATCGCCAGACTCGGCAGCGTTTGAATGATATTGACGATGCCGATAATGGTGCCGGCTCCCTTTTTCATTCTAGTAAGGACAACCCCGAGGGGAACGGCAACGAGCACGCCTAAGATAACAGCAATGAGCGAGATCGTGATATGCTCAAATGTTTTATAAAGGAGTTCGCCCCCGTTGGTTTGCAAAAATTGAATAATTTGATGCATGACTTGTCGCCTCCCTATGACAATACCGCGAGCTGCTTTTCTTCTCCCCAGAGGGAGTCATACACAATGTCGACCAGACTTGCTCTAGTCACAATTCCGATTAAGCGCCGATTTTCATCCACAACAGGGACATATTTGACACCCCGTTTTAAAATTTTGCGGACCGTGTCGCGCAGCAATGTGCCGCCCAATACTGTGTAAAGATCTTCATGCAGAACCTCTCCTACGAGATTGGCTTTTTTCCTGCATTGATCAATGATTTCAACATCCACATAGCCTTGGAGAACGTGCTCGTCATCAACGACAAGCAATGAATCGACACGCTCCTGCCTCATCAGCTGAATCGCTTCAGAAAGCGTTTTATCCGCGGTAATCGTTACAGGCTGCGTGTTCATAATCTGGTCAACCCGTTCCACATCCGGGCTGGATGACTGAATCAGCCGCTCCTTGCCGATAAATTCCTCAACAAATTCGTCTGCCGGATTTCTCAAAATATCATCGGGCGTTCCAACTTGAACGATTTCTCCCGCTTTTAAAATCACAATCCGGTCTGCCAGCTTAATCGCTTCATCCATATCGTGGGTAACAAATACGATGGTTTTATGTAAGGTTTTTTGCAGTTTTTTAAATTCTTCCTGAAGGGAATCCCTCGTAATCGGGTCGAGTGCCCCAAACGGTTCATCCATTAAGATAAGCGGCGGCTCCGCGGCAAGTGCCCGTAATACACCAATTCGCTGCTGCTGTCCCCCGCTTAATTCATGAGGGTAACGGTCTAAATATTCTGGCCCCATATCGACCAATTTCAGAAGCTCACGCGCCCGTTCTTTCCGCTGCTGCTCCGGCCATTTCAGCAGTTTAGGGACAAGAGAAATGTTCTGCTGAATGGTCATATGGGGAAACAGGCCGATCTGCTGAATGACATAGCCGATCTTACGCCTAAGCTCTACAGGGTCCTGTTCCATGATGTTTTCGCCGTCAATGAAAATCTTGCCGGCGGAAGGCTCAATTAATCGGTTAATCATTTTCATTGTTGTCGTTTTCCCGCAGCCGCTCGGACCGATAAAACAGATAAATTCGCCTTTTGCAATCTTAAGATTCACGTTGTTCACGGCTTTTTTGCCGCCCTTGTATGTTTTCGAGACATTTTCTAATGTCAGCAAACATCGCACCTCCAAAATTAAGTTTATTCAATTCGTTCAGTTTATATTTAATTTTTCAGACAATTGAATGCTTCCCATTATAGAATAAAGTTTATAAAATAAAAAGTTTACAATTTGTTCATATTGTTTATAAAGTATGTGTAAGCGCTGATTTACCCGCATTGACCTGTGATGATCTCCTTATTGCTCCAATTTCCTGCCAAATTCTCTTGTTGCAGCATTTCCGCCGTATCAAAAATGTGGTATATTGACATCGGAATTGTTAGCTGAAAGGATTGAAACCGTTGGAGAAAGATCCGTTAACGATCATTGAACAAGCTGAGGACCATTTAATAGAAAGAATCGCAGAAAACATGCATGCATTTGGAATGCCCTCTACCGTCGGACGTGTGCTGGGCATTATTTATATGAATCGAAAACCGATGACGCTGACCGAATTGTCTGAAGCGACCGGCATGAGCAAAACACGCATGAGCCAGGTTGTGCGGGAAATGCTAGATGCCAACATTGCCGAAAAAGTGTTCGAAAAGGGCGTGAGAAAAGATTTATATGAGGTTGAGCAGGACTACTACCAAACGTTTATCACGCTGTTTACAGCCACTTGGAGCAAAGTCGTCAGCAAAAACAAAATGATGCATAAAAAACTCAATCGGGAACTGCTCAGCGTCTTGGATGAAGAGCTTACCCCTGAAGCGGAAGAAAAAGTGAATGAGCTTCTGAAGGAATTAAAAGAATGGCTCGATTATTATAATTGGCTCGGGCGATTGATTGAGTTTTTTGAAAGCGAAGAGATTTTTAAATATGTGCCGAAGCCGTAAAAAAACGCCCTGTCATT
>NZ_JAVAXX010000165.1:0-14447 GCF_042709275.1 Bacillus sp. LR_5
CATTGTAACAGTGTCTTCGCCGAACTGACAAGAAATTAACGTTAAATTAAGGGTAGACCGGGAATTTATACGCTGTTCCCGCTTGAATGGCATTGGCTTTCACATTTGGATTCAGTGCTTCAAAATCCTTTACAATGTCATCCGGAGAACCTGCTGATCCGACTATCGACATAACCGTATCACCCGGCTTTACCTTCACCGTTTTATAAGCCGGTTCTTGTACAGCCGTTTTTGCTGATGCTTCATAGACAGGGAGGTCCTGAATGGGGATGGTTCCAATTTTAAGGTCATAAAAAAGAATAAAAAGTATAAAAACAATGCTGCATACTAAGGTGAGACGCTTCATCGCTTTTCCTCCCGCATACGAAATTTTATACCATAGTATGCTTGTCCATTTCGATTCATGACAAAAGAAAAGAGACTGCGAATGCTCGGTTTTTATACAGGCGCTTTTTTGACAGGATTTCTTCGACTAAACATTAACTTCAGATAGAAAATAGAAAATAGTGCAAAATTAGATCAAAAAGAGGCTTTTATAATATAAAACTCGTATTCCATTATTTACAATGAACAATGGATCTGTTAGGATAATTATGTAATAGTTTAAAGGAGGATCTACAAAATGAAGCAAGGAAAATTTTCTATGTTTTTAATTTTGCTACTAATGTTAACTTTGGTAGTTGCACCTAAAGAAAAAGCAGAGGCTGCAAGCAGTGGTTGGCAACCGGTAAGTGGTATTTCTGGTTGTAAAATAAGAGTTATTACAGATGCTTATACATATACTAAGAGTGCAACATCTATTGATGCTTACGCCGAAACAAATGGAAAATGCGGTAAACTAAATTATAAGAGCTTTGGTGTATCTATAGTTGAGGGTGGGGACATTGGCCCGCAATATTCAGGGTACTTTTCAAGTAGAACTCCAACCAAAAAGTTTTACTTCAGTAAATTACCAAAACCGACAGGAACACCTTGGGCAGTAGGTTTATCAGTGTATAAGGGGAAAGCTAAGGGAGCTGCATTTGTATACATAAACCCACAAAAAAGATAACAGTTCAATAATGAGAATAGAAGGAAAGAAGATAATTCTAACTTGTTGATGATTTAATTCTGAAAGCTAGGTGCCCTATTGGTACCTGGCTTTTTAAATAGCAACTATCTTATGTAAATATGTTGTGAAAGGATGCAAAATATTTTGCCATATGATTTTAACTAGTCTATTAGTTAAAATTTAACATTATTCTTATTTTGTTAAAAACATATGTCAAATGCTGTTAAGAACTTCTTTCATGTTACATCTTACTACTTCTGATATTATTGTCCAGAGCTTGTTCTTGAGTAATTGTAGAGCTTTTTTTATAAATGTATCTGTTTAAGCTCTATACATTTTATTAAATATCCCTTAAGTAAAAAGTTAATGCAAATGCTTTCACACTCTCTACTTAAAGGATAAAAATAAATATAATTTAACTTTTATTAATTACTTTTTTGGACGGAATCTCTTTTAAAACGAGAAACAGGATGACAAAATTGACAAACCAGTTCAGCAAAAATTCACTTGGTACGGTTGCTTCTAGTGCCCGCATGATTGTAAAGAATACAGTTGAAAGTGTGATGGAATAAGCAGAAAGCTTCCAGAGCTGATGATAGGATAAATGTTTTTTCTGCGAATTCTTAATGATTAACCCGATAAGCGCTAAAAACGATACTTCAATAAATTTTCCCGCTGCTGTTACGAGAAAAATAAGAGCTGAGAGAACAGTTACAATCATCGCTTTATTTTGGTTTAAACCTGCAATGACATCTTTTTTCTGTAACTCTGACGGCATCATTGAGTAAGACATTTCTTGGGCTTGTCCGTCAATGGCCAAAACAAATTTGTTCTGAAGGATGCCGATTGCGTTTTGCTTTGCTTCAATTTGTTCAGTGCCATAGGAGTCTGTCGGATCGAACACGATAACGAAACCATTTGCCTGAGATTCCGTGGCTTTTTTCTCATCCGTTTGAAGTTTGCCGTTTGAAATTGTGAAATCAGGGAAATCTTTGTTTAAAACAGTTTTAAAGCCGTTCATTGATTTTACGGTCCCTGTACTTACATAATAAGCGGTAGGGATTGCAAACAGGACAGAGAGCAAAAATACATAAAGAATCGCTTTTCCGATTCCTTGAAATCTTGTTTTTGCAATATCACGGGGAGAGTATGTACTTTTAATGAAAAGCTGAAACACATTCACTATCTTCACTTCCTAGCTAAACTAATATATGTTGCTTATTGTATCGTTGCATGCGTGTGAATACAAGGAAGACATGAAGAAGACAGAGTAAAATGGGAGGATGGAAGCTATGGATATGTTGTATTGGCTGTTGATTGCAGCGGTTTTTATCATTGCCTTTATCGGGCTGGTGTATCCTGTTATTCCGAGCGTAGTATTTATTGTTGCCGGATTTGTATTGTACGGATTTTTATTTTCATTCAGTCCGTATTCTTATATGTTCTGGCTTGTTGAGGCAGTTTTTGCGGCAGTATTATTCGCAGCAGATTACGTGTCGAATCTGCTTGGAGTAAAAAGGTTCGGAGGAAGCAAAGCTGCCATATGGGGAAGCACGATCGGTTTATTAATCGGGCCTTTTGTCATTCCGGTTGCAGGGATCATATTGGGGCCGTTTATCGGGGCTGTTTGCGCAGAACTTATCGTCCATCAGAAGGACTTAAAGTCAGCGTTTAAAATTGGCCTCGGCTCACTCATTGGTTTTTTAACAGGGGTTATTGCAAAGGGCATCATACAGCTTTTGATGATCGGATACTTTTTATGGACGGTCCTATAAGAAATGCTGGCGGCAGGTTTAATGGGGCAGATTATCGGTTAAAGTGAAATATGTCCGCTGAAATGAGCCAAATCGTGAGCTTTTTCATTGATTACAAAGCATTCTTTTGTTACATTGAATGAAGAAAGGCTCGCTGTGAAGCGGCATTTCAGTACATATATACTAAGGAGGAATTATCATGGCTTACGAACTTCCAGAATTACCTTATGCGTACGATGCTTTAGAACCGCATATCGACAAGGAAACTATGACTATTCACCATACGAAACACCACAACACATACGTGACAAATTTAAACAAAGCGGTTGAAGGAAACACTGCTCTTGCCAACAAATCAGTTGAAGAGCTTGTTGCAGATCTTGATTCTGTTCCTGAAAACATCCGCACTGCAGTCCGCAACAACGGCGGCGGACACGCGAACCACAAATTATTCTGGACACTTTTATCTCCAAACGGCGGAGGCGAACCGACTGGCGCGCTTGCTGAAGAGATCAACAGTGTATTTGGAAGCTTTGACAAATTCAAAGAGCAATTCGCAGCAGCAGCAGCTGGACGCTTCGGTTCTGGCTGGGCATGGCTTGTTGTGAACAACGGTAAACTTGAAATCACAAGCACGCCAAACCAAGATTCTCCGCTTTCAGAAGGCAAAACGCCTATCTTAGGTCTTGACGTTTGGGAGCATGCTTACTACCTTAACTATCAAAACCGCCGTCCTGATTACATTTCAGCTTTCTGGAATGTTGTAAACTGGGACGAAGTGGCTCGTCTATACAGCGAAGCAAAATAATGGCACAAACAAGGTCCTCATTATGGGACCTTGTTTTTTTATGTCTTCTTTTTACATATCTCGGTTTGAGTGAGACAGACTAAGGGATAGTAAAGGGGAGTCAGTAATGAGCAAACTAAAAAAAGTGATAGGCGATGTAGACGTAAACAAAGGGTTACTCTTTCTGCTGACCATTGGCGGGCTTTATTCGCTGGGAATTGCACTGTCCAATACATTTGTTAATGTGTATCTTTGGAAGCAGTCAGGGAAATTTATTGATTTGGCGATATATAATTTATCCATTGTGACAATGCAGCCGATAACCTTTTATTTGGCTGGACGGTTAGCCAAAAAAATAGACAGGGTATTCATTTTAAGGTTCGGCGTCATTTTTTTAGCTGCCTTTTATTTAAGTGTGCTTTTAGCCGGAGAAACGGCGGCCAGCCGCCTCGTGCTAATCGGCGCGGTGCTCGGAGTGGGCTATGGCTTTTATTGGCTAGCGTTTAACGTGCTGACCTTTGAAATAACAGAGCCGGATACGCGAGACTTTTTCAACGGGTTTATGGGCATTCTGTCTTCCTCTGCAGGAATGATCGGCCCGATTGTAGCCGGATTCGTGATCTCAAGGCTTGAAAATAATACGGGTTATACAGTGATTTTCAGTCTCTCCCTCAGTTTATTTGCCCTGGCCGTCGTGATGAGCTTTTTCTTAAAACGGAGAGAATCAAAGGGCCGTTTTATGCTGAGCAAAGTATTTGGAGAGCGCCATAGCAATATGAATTGGCGGAGAATTACGAATGCGCATTTTTTTCAGGGTTTGAGAGAAGGGATTTTTGTCTTTTTAATCAGTGTGTTTGTATTTATTGAGACAAACAGCGAACTTGCTCTCGGTACATTCGGTCTTGTCAATTCAGCTGTTTCCTTCTTTGCCTACTACTTTGCATCCAGGCTGATTAAGAAAAAGGCGAGAAAAAAATCGATTTTGCTGGGCGGACTTATTTTGTATGGCGCGCTGTTTTTGATTCTGTTCCATATGAGCTTTTCGACATTATTAACGTATGGCGTTTTTATTGCCATCGGCTATCCTCTGTTGCTTGTGCCATATGTATCACTTACATATGATGTGATAGGGCGCGCGAGGCATGCCAGAAAAGCAAGAATTGAATATATCGTGCTTAGAGAAATGTTCTTGAACGCCGGCAGAATTGTTTCCATTTTGTGCTTTCTCCTGATTGTGGCCCTTCTGAAAGAGGATGTGGGAATTCCTTTGTCACTTGCGATATTGGGTATAGGACATCCTTTGATTTATTACTTTGTCAAGGATATTCGTTTTAAGGAGAAAGAAGGGGAAAATGAAACCATGGAAGAAGACGGCCAAAAACGGGTAACAGAACCGACCCTTTTAAAAGGCGAGAGATAATTTTTTTGCCAAAAAGGGGTTATCTGTAGAAAAAAGTCGAAAAAACCTTTAAAATGAAAACTGGCACTCTTACTTGAGTGTCTTTTCTTTCTGTAAATAGAAAAGGTGATGTTATGAGGAGAAATAAACAAAAAAAGCAAAATCATAAAGAGAAAAAGAAGTCGCTTCCGATCCGGCTGAATATTTTATTTTTAGCTGCCTTTGTTATATTTACCTGGATTATTGTGGAACTGGGCATCAAGCAGATCGTGCAAGGCGATGATTACAAAAACCAAGCGAATAAGCAGGAACAAAGTGAAGTCAGCTCAGCGGTACCGCGCGGGAAAATTTATGATCGAAACTTTAATGCCATTGTGACAAATAAGGCTTTAAATGCAATCACGTACACGAGATCTAAATCGACCACGCAAGAACAGCGCTTAAAGATCGCAAAAAAGCTGTCTGGCATGATCAAAGTCGATACAAAAAAAGTAACAGAACGGGATAAAAAAGATTATTGGATTTTGACTAGACCGAAAGAAGCGAAAAAGCTGATTAGCTCTAAAGAAAGACAGCAGGTTGAAGAGAAAAAATTATCCGATGACGATTTATACCAGCTTCAGCTAAAACGGATTACTGATAAGCAGCTGAATGAATTGACGGATAAAGATATGCAGATCCTTGCTATCAAAAGGCGTATGGATTCAGGCTATGCTTTGACCCCTCAATATATTAAAAATGAGGATGTATCAGCGAAGGAAATGGCAGTGGTAAGTGAACATTTAGACGAACTGCCTGGAGTTGATGTCACGTCCGATTGGGAACGTGAATATCCATATAAAAACCTTCTTCGCTCAGTGCTCGGGAGTGTTTCCAGCTCTGATGAAGGATTGCCGTCCAACTTGCTCGACCATTATCTATCGCTTGGCTACAGCCGAAATGACAGGGTCGGAAAAAGCTATCTGGAATACCAATATGAAAGCCTTCTGCAGGGCCAAAAAGCAAAAGTCGAAAATATCACAGATTCAAAAGGCAATGTCACGGGAACAAAAACGGTATCTGAAGGCAAAGCCGGGAAAGATCTTGTACTAACAATTGATATTGATTTGCAAAAATCAGTGGAAAAAATTATTGAGAAAAAACTTAAAACTGCTAAAGCAAGACCTAGTACCGAATTGTTGGATCGTGCATTCG
Source organism: Bacillus sp. LR_5 (assembly GCF_042709275.1). Classification (NCBI taxonomy): domain Bacteria; kingdom Bacillati; phylum Bacillota; class Bacilli; order Caryophanales; family Bacillaceae; genus Bacillus; species Bacillus sp. LR_5. Next base: position 6,186 of record NZ_JAVAXX010000165.1, read on the forward strand.
TTGTCATGATGGACCCTAGAAACGGCGAAGTGCTGACAATGGCAGGGAAGCAGATTAAACGAGAAAATGGAGCCTATAAGTTTGATGATTATGCATTAGGAGCCATGACTTCATCCTACGCTATGGGATCAGCTGTAAAAGGTGCAACCGTTTTGACCGGTCTTCAAACTGGAGCGATTAATTTGAATACTGTATTTAAGGATGAACCATTGTATATCGGCCAGGATAAAAGAGGGAAAAAATCTTGGCAAAACTTAGGGCCGGTTGGTATTCAAACTGCATTAGAGAAGTCATCAAACGTTTTTATGTTTAAAACAGCTATTGCAGTTGGTAAAGGTGAATATAAACCTCACCAAGCATTGCCTTTGGATACTTCTGCATTTGATACCTTCAGAAATTATTTCAGTCAATTTGGATTAGGAGTAAAAACAGGAATTGATCTACCAAATGAAATGACGGGATATAAAGGTACAAGCAGATTATCTGGTTTCTTGCTTGATTTCGCCATTGGACAGTATGATACTTATACACCGCTGGAATTGGCTCAATATGTCTCCACCATAGCAAATGGTGGCTACCGCATGAAGCCTCAGCTTGTAAAGGAAGTCAGAGATTCAAATGCGAAAAAAGGGATCGGCGCAGTCGTTGATTCTGTTCAGCCTGAAGTATTGAATAAAGTCGATATGAAGAGTAGCTATATTGAAGAGGTCCAAGCCGGTTTTAGACGGGTTGCCACTAAAGGGACAGCTGCAGGTCAACTGGCTTCAGCATCGTATAAACCAGCTGCAAAAACAGGAACAGCCCAATCATTTTACGACGGACCGGATAAATCAAAAACAGGAACAGACACTTATAATACGACGCTTGTGGCTTATGCACCAGCTGACAATCCTGAGATTGCTATTTCTGTCGTAGTTCCTTGGACTTACATTGATTACAATCAAAGATACTCAATTACAAACGAAATCGGCAGGGAAGTAATGGATAAATATTTTGAGCTGAAATCGAAGCAGGACAAAGAAGATACTCAGCAAAAGAATAAAGACAAAATTGAAGAAAATGCAGAAAACACAACGTCTTCTGATAACTAAAAAGAAACGCTCACATGATGTGGGCGTTTTTTTTATACAAAAAAACGCACTGATTTACAAAACCTTAACATTCGGTTCAAACCCTTTTTACATAGAACCTTTACTCTATACGTGTAGGACAAATTACACATTATACGCAGGGGGAATTCAGGAAATGAAAAAAAACAAATTGGTGCTTATGCTTCTGATGGCTGCTTTTATGATGATTGCAGTTGCATGCGGAAATGCAGGAGAAAGTAAAAAATCGAATAGCGATTCTGCAAAAGGAGAAGAAAAGGCATCAGGTTCTTTAACCATTTCTGGTTCATCGGCAATGCAGCCACTAGTACTTGCAGCCGCGGAAAAATTTATGGAAGAAAACCCTGATGCTGATATACAGGTACAAGCTGGCGGTTCTGGAACAGGGCTTTCTCAAGTCTCTGAAGGAGCTGTTCAGATCGGGAATTCAGACGTTTTTGCTGAAGAAAAAGAAGGCATCAATGCAAAAGCGCTTGTCGATCATCAAGTCGCTGTAGTTGGTATGGCAGCAGCTGTAAACCCTGATGCTGGTGTGAAGGATATTTCAAAAGATGAATTGAAAAAAATCTTCACTGGAAAAATTAAAAACTGGAAAGAGCTCGGCGGCAAAGACCAAAAGATTACACTTGTAAACCGTCCTGATTCTTCTGGCACACGTGCTACATTTGTAAAATATGCGCTTGACGGAGAAGAACCTGCAGAAGGCATTACTGAAGATTCCTCCAACACGGTGAAAAAGATCATTGCTGATACTCCGGGAGCGATTGGATATCTTGCATTCTCATATTTAACAGATGACAAAGTAACTGCTCTATCTATTGACGGTGTTAAACCTGAAGCCAAAAATGTAGCAACTGGCGAGTATCCGATCTGGGCTTATCAGCATTCTTATACAAAAGGTGAAGCGACAGGTTTAGCTAAAGAATTTCTTGATTATCTAAAGAGTGAAGACATTCAAAAAAGCATTGTTACTGACCAAGGCTACATTCCGGTTACTGATATGAAAGTGACACGGGATGCCAAAGGGAAGCAAAGCTGATCTTAATAAAAAGAGGAGTGCGGGGACAACCGTTTCTCCTCTTAACACATTCATAGGAGTGTAAAACAATGATAAACAATAGAGAAAATATGTCTGTGAGCGAGCGTTTAATCAGCTCAAGGCAAAATCGGCAATTGGATGAAGTTCGGGGAAGAATGATTGTGACAGCATGTGCGCTGATTATGATTGCGGCATCTGTTGCAATCACCATTTTCCTCGGCGTGAAGGGGCTGCAATCTTTTCTTGTAAATGGTGTAAGCCCAATTGAATTCTTAACGAGCTTAAATTGGAATCCTACAGATAGTGATCCGAAATACGGAGTGCTGCCATTTATTTTTGGCTCATTTGCAGTAACGATTCTTTCTGCTCTAATCGCTGCGCCGCTTGGCATTGCAGGTGCGATTTTTATGACAGAGATTGCCCCGAATTGGGGAAAGAAAGTGCTGCAGCCGGTGATTGAGCTTTTAGTCGGTATTCCATCTGTTGTTTATGGATTCATAGGTCTTACAGTATTGGTGCCGTTTATCGCCCAGTTCAAATCGAGCGGAACAGGGCACAGTTTATTGGCGGGAACGATTGTCCTTTCCGTCATGATTCTGCCGACGATCACATCGATTTCTGCTGATGCAATGGCTTCTCTTCCGAAGAGTTTACGAGAGGGTTCTTACGCGCTTGGGGCCACAAGATGGCAGACGATCAGAAAAGTACTTGTGCCTGCAGCTTTTCCAACATTGATGACAGCTGTTGTGTTAGGCATGGCTCGGGCGTTCGGTGAAGCTTTGGCTGTTCAGATGGTCATTGGAAATACAAGAGTATTGCCGGAAAGCCTGTTTGACACTGCGGGAACGCTGACAACGATCATCACGCTGAATATGGGCCACACCACATACGGAAGTGTTGAAAACAATACGCTGTGGTCAATGGGGCTTGTGCTTCTGGTGATGTCATTCTTGTTCATCCTGCTTATTCGCTACTTGTCATCTAGGAGGAAAGTGTAATGAACCGCAAAATAACAGATAAACTGGCGACCGGAATGTTTGGTTTGTGTGCAGCCATTATCGCTGCCATTTTAGTAGGTTTGTTTTCCTATATTATTATAAACGGTGTTTCTCAGCTCAGTTTTCAATTTATTACAACAAAGTCGAGCGCCATTGCAGCTGGAGGAGGCATACGAGATCAGCTGTTTAACTCCTTTTATATTTTGTTTATTACAATGCTGATTACAATCCCGCTCGGTGTGGGCGGCGGGGTCTTCATGGCTGAATACGCGCCTAATAACAAAGTAACTGACTTCATCAGAACATGTATAGAGGTGCTTTCATCTCTTCCGTCTATTGTCATTGGAATGTTTGGATTATTGATGTTTGTCAACTTAACAGGCTGGGGATATACGATCATAGGCGGAGCGCTTGCGTTAACTGTTTTTAACCTTCCTGTCATGGTGCGTGTGACAGAAGACGCGATCCGTTCAGTCCCTAAAGATCTGAAGGAAGCCTCTCTCGCTTTAGGTGTATCACGCTGGCATACCGTAAAAACGGTTTTAATTCCAAGTGCGATTCCTTCTATTATCACAGGAGCAATTTTAGCGTCAGGAAGGGTGTTCGGGGAAGCGGCCGCATTATTATTTACGGCAGGCCTGACAACACCGCGTCTTAATTTTACGGAGTGGAACCCGTTTTCGGAAACATCACCGCTTAATATTTTCAGGCCCGCTGAAACACTTGCGGTCCACATTTGGAACGTCAATACACAAGGAATGATTCCGGATGCTGAAGCGATTGCCAACGGTGGTTCTGCCGTGCTGGTGATTTCTGTTCTTGTGTTTAATCTCGCGGCGAGATGGCTTGGCACGATGATCTACAAAAAGCTTACGGCAAATTAGAACGGAAAGAGGCGAAAAGCATGTCTGAACAAATGGTAAAAGAAAAACCTGAGCGAGCTGTTATTGTTCCGAAGCAGAACCACGTGCTTGAGGTCAAAGATCTGTCCATTTTTTACGGAAATAAACAAGCCGTTCATCATGTAAACATGGATATTGAAAAAAATGCGGTGACTGCTTTAATTGGGCCGTCGGGATGCGGAAAATCTACTTTTTTGAGAAATATTAACCGAATGAACGATTTAATTCCATCTGCAAGAGCGGAAGGTGAAATCCTTTATGAAGGATTAAATATATTGGGCGGCAATATTAACGTTGTCAGCTTGAGAAGAGAAATCGGCATGGTTTTCCAAAAACCAAATCCATTTCCGAAATCGATCTATGCGAATATCACACATGCATTGAAATATGCCGGAGAGCGGAATAAAGCTGTTTTAGATGAAATTGTGGAAGAAAGTTTAACAAAAGCAGCGCTCTGGGATGAGGTGAAGGATCGTTTACATTCATCCGCACTCTCGTTATCCGGCGGCCAGCAGCAGCGTTTATGCATCGCGAGAACGCTTGCGATGAAGCCGGCTGTTCTTCTGCTTGATGAACCAGCTTCAGCGCTTGATCCGATTTCAAATGCAAAAATAGAGGAATTAATTACAGGATTGAAAAGAGAATACTCAATTATTATTGTCACGCACAATATGCAGCAGGCTCTGCGGGTTTCTGACCGGACGGCATTTTTTTTAAACGGCGAGCTTGTAGAATACGGACAGACCGAACAGATTTTCACGAGTCCGAAAAAGCAAAAGACAGAGGATTATATTAACGGAAAATTCGGATAGGAGGGCGGCAATGAGTATTGCTACCGAAGCTGTAATGAAACAGGAAGTCTATCAAGTCAATGGAATGAACTTATGGTATGGACAGCATCATGCTTTAAAAAATATCAATTTGAGCATTTATGAAAATGAGGTTACGGCGATTATCGGGCCATCCGGATGCGGGAAATCGACCTTTATCAAGACATTGAATTTAATGATTCAAATGACGCCGAATGTAAAGCTTGCAGGTGAGCTGAACTATAATGGCAGCAACATTTTAAAGGATAAAGTGGACATCGTTGATTTGCGAAAAAATATCGGCATGGTATTCCAAAAAGGGAATCCGTTTCCGCAATCTATTTTTGATAATGTGGCTTACGGACCGAGAGTCCACGGCACCAAAAATAAGAAGAAGCTTCAGGAAATTGTGGAAAAGTCATTAAAAGACGTGGCGTTATGGGATGAGGTGAAGGATCGATTGCATACGTCCGCTCTTTCGCTGTCAGGGGGCCAGCAGCAGCGTCTTTGCATCGCCAGAGCACTTGCGACCAATCCTGATATTTTGCTGATGGATGAACCGACATCTGCACTAGATCCAATCTCAACGAGAAAAATTGAAGAACTCATTCTAGAGCTGAAAAATAAATATACAATTGTCATTGTCACGCATAACATGCAGCAGGCAGCAAGGGTTTCTGATCAAACCGCCTTTTTCTACATGGGCGAGCTTGTTGAATGCGACAATACGAATAAAATGTTCTCTAACCCGAAGGACCAAAGAACGCTCGATTACATTTCAGGAAAGTTTGGATGAAAAAAAACAGGCTGAGTCAGCCTGTTTTTTTATCGTGTTAACGTTTTTACGATCTTTTTGAAACTCATGTCTGATTTTACTTTAAACTCGCCGGCACGAATTTCTTTGTGATAGCCGGCATCAATGACATAGTCATTAAAGTCTTGAGCCGAAGAGATAATGCCCTCTTTTTCAAGAATAGCAGATACATCCGCCGTGCTCATGCCGTCTTTAATGGTGAGCTTGTAGGTTTTGACTTTGTCTGATTTCGTGTCTGAGCCGCTGTCATTGTTTAAGGATTTCTCTTTTGAATCGAGAAGTTTTTGATATTCATCACGGTTGACAGAAACCAATTTTTTAGAATCAAGATAATTGTTCACGTCTTGTTCGGTTACTGTTTTATTTTCTTTTACAGCAGCGGCCTGGTCTTCGTCAGTCAGATAAAAAACAGCTGCAAGAACGGCTGTCGCTAAAATGATGCCGCCAGCAAATGCCTGAATGCCCCGTTTTGTCATACGAGCACCTTCTCATTATCTTTGATAATCGTATTCACGTCTTCCACTGATACATGCTCAGCTTTAGCAATCGCTTCAGCTGACATACCGTTATTATATTTAGAAAGTATTTGTTTAGCGATTTTTTGATTGATATCGTTCTGCTTTGATTTGCGAATGACAAGGTTTGTTTCCAGTAATTCTTCCTCAAGCACTGTCATTTTCTTTTTGAGCTTGTAAATTTCCTGCATCGCAGAAAGCTGCAGTGTTTCGAGCTCCTGTTCTACATCTTTCATCGGGTCTCTTTGAGAATATGAGAATGCAATTAGCGCTATACTGACGATAAACAACGCAATAATAGCAATTTCCACGTTTCATCACCTTCTATTCTTTTTTTATCCTTCTTTTTTATACCATAAAACCAATAGTTTCTAAAGGAATTCGCGAAAAAAACGAGATTTTGTCGAGAAATCTTTCTTTGCTTCTTCTATATGTAATGGTTTAATAGGAACACGAAGTGAACGATTGGAAAGGAGAATGTTAGGAGTCCATGGATAAACACCCATTTCCCTATAATATACGACATAAGCTTTCCTTTTTTAGGGACACATTCGACATGATCATTCAAAACGCTCACACCTTGACCGTAAGCTGGGAAATCTCAGAAGAAACAATGCGGCTGGCTGAAGCGGTCCTTTTCGAAAAAACGCAGGATATGATAAAAGAATTGCGCATTGTCATCAAAAGAAAAGACATTGAAGCTGTCAGGACAAAACGCACAACGTATGATAAAGGCGAATGGACGATTAGACAGGCGGCTGGTGATGCTGTATATCGGGCTGAATACAGAATTGTGAATTCAATGAATGTCTCTCTCAAGCTTGCCGGTACAGACGACATCTATCTTGATGAAAATGGGATTCGTCATATAAACAGTTTTCAGATTGAAGAAGCGCACACCAGGTGGGAGGCGCAATTTTCTGCATACACCTGTTATGGGAGAGGGGAAAAAGAACGGTGAACATTCTCATGCTTTCACCCGAACATCCCGATGAGCCGAAAAGCGGGCTCGGTATCCATTTAAACCGCCTCATTTCCTATTTAAACCCTCATATCAACATTAAGGTTTTTACTCCGAGCGGGCAGCTGTTTTCGTATGCGAAGTTTGAAGATTACATAGCTGATGCTAACTTTACAATGGTTCGCCATGTGTTATCACACAATAAACGCTTTGATCTGATTCATGCCCATGATGACACAACTGCCCCTGCCGCCCAGTATTTGAAACAACGGCTTGGCCTTCCGCTTGCTGCGACAATCCACGGTCTTGAAAGCGAAAGGAAGAAGGTGTGCCGAGAAGCCCCACACCCATACAGGCTCATGACCGAACGGCTCCTTATAGAATCCGCTGATGCATTGATCGTATTAAGCACATTTATGAAGCGGTCTCTTGATAAGGCGGCACATAAGAAAATAACCGTTATCCCGAGTCCTGCATCTATGGAGAAAGAGAAGGGGAAAATCCCGAGAAGCATGAATAGAAGATTCCTCTTTTCATATGGAAGGTTTGTTCCGGAAAAAGGATTATCGCAGCTGTTAAAGGTGTTTGCCATCTTGAAGCAGCGTCAGCCAGACCTCTATCTAGTGCTGGCTGGGGAGGGGCCGTCTCTGTCCTGCTATGAGAAATTAGCTGCGGCATATAACCTGAAGGATCGCGTCATATTCCTGCCGTTTCTCAATTGGAAAGACATCAGAACGTTACTGTCTCACTGTGAAATGGCTGTTTTCCCTAGTTCTTATGAACCGTTTGGGCTTGCCGCGCAAGAAAGCATGGAACAAGGTGTGCTGACTGTCGTTTCTCAGTCGGGTGGTTTTTGTGACTATGCCGTTCATGACAAAACGGCAGTCATCGCTGATTTTACGCTCGTACAGGACGCGGCTGATCTGCTGGACAGCTTTTTAAAAGACCGGGAAAAAGCCCGCCGGATAAAAGAAGCTGGCAGACAACAAGTGTTCAAGCTCCACCACCCCCGACTCATTATGTCATCATATTTGCAGCTTTATGAGCGTATCTTCAATAATTCAGCAATTCATTGAAAAACAGCCTAGCATTCCGTCCATTATAGTGGTATTATA
>NZ_JAVAXX010000166.1:0-14313 GCF_042709275.1 Bacillus sp. LR_5
ATGCTGGCGTGACAGATGATATTTCTCAATGGTCTCTTCAACCGTATGGTGCCGCCCGATCGCCTTTAGCGTTTCGTTTTCATAGGATTGCGGATTGATGCTGATCCGGTCAATGTCATATTTGTTTAAAACGGCGAGTTTTTCTTCTGTAATCGTGTCAGGGCGTCCGGCCTCCACCGTAATCTCGCGAATGTTTTTCACATCCGGGAAGGAGCGGACCATTTCCTCATACAGCAAATCCATTTCCTCCGCGGTAATGCTTGTCGGTGTCCCGCCGCCAAAGTAAATGGTTGTAACCTTGACGTCATGCTCCTTCAGCCATTCGCCGATTTTCTGCATTTCGTAATGCAGCCCCCATAAGAATGAGCCAACTCTGCCCGCCTGCCCTTGAATGGCGTACGCAGGGAATGTGCAATATGCACACTTTGTCGGACAGAACGGGATGCCGATATAAATGCTGACTTCATCCTTTACTTGATACAAATCCGGTACTGCCGCCAGCTGTCGGTCAACAATTTCTTGCATTAACTCGATTTTCTCATCATGAATTAAATAGTCTTTTTTCAATTCAGTGTGAGCTTGCGCCTTCGGCATTCCGCTTTGCAGCTTTTTATGAAGCAGCTTTGTGGGCCGGATGCCTGTCAGGATTCCCCACTTTTGCGTGATGCCCGTATGCGCCTGAAGAAGATTGAGATACACATAAGAAATCGTGTTTTTCACTTGCTTAAAGGCTTCTTTTTCATTCATGCCTGGAGAAAAAGATTTTGTATGCTGCTCCTTTATGACAGTTCCCTTCACTTCTCCCGAAACCGTCACATGCTCATCCGTTTGTGAGCAATCTAAAGAAATGATAAAATCTGCGGGCTCCTCTCCGCCGTACACAAGCTCGCACTCCTCATAAAACAAATTTGCAATATTTTGCAGAGGCCGATGCAGGCGGTCATCATGTATGCCTTCTATTTTAATTTGCAACTACATCACCTAATTTATCAGATTCAAAACTTTCTTTAGTGTACAGAAATAAACCGTTAAAATCAATCCGGCAAAAAAGCCGCCGCACCTGTCAGGGCGCGAGCGGCTTTTTTTACACACGTTTCATGTGGAACTTATCAAGAAATCCTTTTCGCTGCTGCATTCGAAAATATTCCTTCATCATGTAAGCAACACCTTGCTCGTCATTCGACCTTGTGACCCAATCTGCCTTTCTCTTGATCTCCGGAGCGGCGTTCCCCATCGCTACCCCAAGTCCGGCAAGTTCAATCATCGGGAGGTCGTCATACTGATGCCCGATGGCCACGACATCATCCATAGTCAGGCCCAACTCTGAAGCGACAAGGGCCAGGCCGGCTTCCTTCGAGACACCTTTCGGGACGATATTCAGCTTCTCATCGTTTACGTGAATAACATCAACCGCAGGGAAGGCTTTCGTAATCGTTTCTGTGATGTCATGCTGAATGTCGTGCTCCGTATACACTTCGATGACAGGTGCACTCACTGGCTCATCCATGAGAAGATCGCTTAATGATTCAACGAACTGGACTGGATAAAAGATCGGGTCAGACGGATGAATGAGTGCTTTCCCCAATAAATTTGAATTCACCTTTTTCTTGTTTCCAATGGAATACTTCTCGTGAAGAAGCCGAATATTGCATTGATAGCTCTCCAGCACTTGAACAATGTTAAAGGTGTGATCGTCAGAAATTCTTTTTTCAAAAAACGGGGCGTCTATTTTCTCAGCGATGTATGCCCCGCTATGGGTGATCAGCTTGGCATCAAGCTTAAGTGATTTCGCTATTTTCTGTGCTGAACGAAAATGGCGATTGGTCACGAGAGTAACGTAAATCCCTTTTTTCTTTACATATTCAATCGCGTCCTTCGTTGCCTGATGAATCTTCCCGTTCGACCGTAGCAGCGCTCCATCTATATTTAAGGCAAGCAATTGTTTTGACACAGAGATGTCCCCCTCCTTGATGACTGTACTTGTGTATAGGATATGACCCTGTCTCTGTGTTTAGAACAACCTTTTCTGGAAAGCAAAAAAAGCCTGACTCAGCAGACTTTATGTATGGCATGATGATAGGATACGATCGAAGCAGCCATTCTCCCTAATATCGTTATTTCGATTTACGAAAAATCATGTATCAGGAACCCCTTGTTTGACCGATGATGCGCTCCGAACACTTACTCTCTGTTGCTTATCCCCTCTATTTAACGGCATGATATGCGACCGTATCCAATTGAAATCTTGTAAGTGTAGGCGCTTTCAATGCCATTATCTCAGTTTTTCTTGCTGATGACAAGGGTTTTTTTAACTAAAAAAAGTATTCAAATGATGTATACTAAGGTAGGATTTGTTGTTAATTTTTGGAACAAACCGCTTGATGCAGAACATACATTCCCATATAATATAAATAATAAACGAAAAAGCGGTGATCAGATGGCTGATTTAAAAGAAATATACAATGAAAAACTAATATCTCGATTGATACACCATATAAAGGCATCTTGTCCTGATTTTAACCAAGACAACTTCGAGGAACAATTGCTGCAGGAAGACTGGCCTGAACTCGCTTTAAAAGAGCGGATGCGCCGCATTACAGCTTCCTTATACGAAACACTGCCAAAACATTACAATGAAGCGCTCTCAATTTTACGGGATGCAGCCCCTCATTTTAAAGGACTCAGTGGAATTCTATTCCCTGATTATGTGGAACAGTACGGGTTAGCGCATTGGGAGGAATCAATAAAGGCATTGGAATACTTTACGCAATATTCTACCTCAGAATTTGCTGTAAGGCCTTTTTTGCTTTTAGATCAAGAAAAAATGATTGCACAATTTCTTAAATGGGCCGAGCATGAAAATGAACACGTGAGAAGACTTGCGAGCGAAGGAAGCAGACCCCGCCTGCCATGGGGAAAATCGATACCCGCTTTAAAATCGGATCCTTCCCCCGTTCTGCCGATCCTTGAGAAGCTGATGCAGGACGAGTCCTTATATGTAAGGAAAAGCGTGGCCAACAACCTGAATGATATATCAAAAACGCACCCTCATTTGCTGAGAAAAGTCGCAGATCAATGGTACGGAACACATCCTTATACCGATTGGATCATCAAACACGCCTATCGGACCTTATTAAAAAAGGGTGATAAACAGGCCTTAGCGCTTTTTGGTTATGAAAATGCTGAATCGATACAATTACATGATTTAACATGTCAATCCAGCCGTATAGTTATTGGCGAAAGCCTTGAATTTTCTTTCTCTATTCATTCAGACAGGGATCAAAAAGTAAGAATTGAGTACGCAATTGATTTTGTAAAAGCAAGAGGTCAGCGTCATCAAAAAGTATTTAAAATAACAGAAACAACTATAAGAAAAAACGAAACGAAGTCATACACAAGAGTTCAATCCTTTAAGGATCTAACTACCAGAAAACATTACAAAGGAATTCATACATTATTAGTGATTATCAATGGAGAGGTAAAAGATTCATTGGATTTCCAAGTTTGCTGAATAAAAAAAATCCCTTCTTTTCCAAGAAGGGATTTTGCTGATTAACCTTCGACACTGCCGTAAAGCTCTTCTAAAGGCTTCATAATGATTTTGTTCAATTCGCCGATCAGCATGCTCATGCGCTGCTCCGCTTCCATCAGCTGAGAAATTTTTTCGTGCTGCTGTACAAGCGCAACTGTTTTTTGGGCCTGAGTCACTTCTTCTTGTGTAATTTCTTCTCCTGCCATTTGTTTTTGCTGGAGTCTAAGCTGTACATCACGGAAGTTTTCGAACATGCGCTTCGCTGATTCATCTGCGTTTACTTCATCGTAAAGGTTTTTCAAACGGGTGAACTCTTCGCTCCCGCGTAATGCATTTTCCAGATCATATGCTACATCATAAAAATTAACTGCCATTGTGAATAGCTCCTTTCATCATTGCCGTTTAGACATACCACTCCACTATAACAGACTATGGAGCTCCTTTCATTATTCAAGAACCATGTCTTCTTAAAAAAGGGTGACAAACAACGCTTGAACTGCACCTATGATTCCGCCGAGAAGGCCTCCCAAATAGGTAATCATTTTAAATTCTTTTTTTGAAATGGACAGCACCATTTCTTCAAGCCGCTGCACCGGGAACTGATCCACCTGCTCCTTGACGATTTCCTCAAGGCGCATCCGTTTTAAGACACTTTCAAGATTAGCCGAAACCCCTTCAAGCAATTTGTCTAATAGTGCCGGCAGCATTTGCTCGGTCAGCTCAGATTCATAGCGGACGGTAAGTGTGCCAATCGTATTGTCGAAGAAAGGAGCAGTCGAAAATGTTTGCAGCACTCTTCGTTTCAGGCTGAAAATGAGCGCTTTTGCATTCCATTTTTCGTCTGCTTCATAAAACGTATACTCCCTCAGCTTGCCCCATTCGTTTTGCAAGAGATCAGAAAGCAGTTTATTTGTTTCCTCATTCCGCAAAAACTTCAGCAGCTCCGGCAGCACGCGGTCCGCAAGGCTTGTATTACCCAGAAACATTTGTACCATGCTTCCAAGCATGCCGCGTTCTTTCAAAAAGCCATCAATCATATTGCCGAGACGGATTTTTCCTTCATCACTTTCAAAATAACTGGCACTGCGAGACAATATATATCCTGAAATCATCGGGATCTTTTCCTCAAGCTTTTCCTGCACTTCCAAAGGCACCAGGTCTTTTAACGATTGGTGCTCGTATTGGCGGAAAAGCTCATTCAGTTTATCATCCGTCCAGCGGCTGATCCATGCGTCTGCCGCTTCATCAGGGCGCTTCACACCGGCTTTTTCAAGCGCTTCTTTTACTGTCACTTCAGAAAGTGACAGCTTTTGAATCAGCTGTTCTCCGACTTGAAGAGCCTGCGTTTTGGCTGCATCAGATACGAGCCGCTTTTTAATGCCCTCAGGGGTTAAGAGATGATTGACTACCATCAGTCCCATTTGTTTCGCAAGTTCATCCCGTCGTCTCGGAATCAGCCCGGGGGTAAAAGGGACTCGTTTTCCAAACAAATAGTACGCCTTATAGGGCCTAAATAGCATTTGAATTGCTAAATGATTGGTCACCGCGCCAATAGCAGCGCCGATCACGATCATAAAAATAAAGGTTCCTGCAATACCCATTCCTATTCATCTTCCTCCATCTGTCATTCAGCTTATTTTCATATAGATGATGTACCTATTCGTATTATAGATGCTCATGCAATCACTTAGCAAACGAGGAGACAAATTCCTGTTGTCAGAAAATCAGCTTGTTCTTTTGGAATAGGGCAAGGTGAAGAATCGTAATCTGTAAAGTAGAATACCGTCAGCTGCGTTCATCCTGAATGTATTTAGCGTAAAGCTGCTGACACCCGCCGGCAGCTTTTGAATAAAAGGGGGAGTCTCACCATGATAACACTCGGTTTTATGTCCTTAACCCGCCAGCATGAAGCGGACTATTCCGCAGAATTGGCCAAGAGAGCACCCGAATTTGGCATACGTTTCATCCGGTTTACACCGTTTGATATTTCTCCTGACACCTTGCGTGTCAAAGCATCGGTTTATCATTCGGCCAGCAGAACATGGAATGAAACTGAAATGGCAATTCCAGATTATATTTATGACCGCTGTTTTTACGGCAAGGATTCACAATCCCAAAAAGCAAAACCTATCGTTGAGTGGCTCAAAAAATATCCGAAAACGGAATTTATCGGGCGGGGTCTTCCCGATAAGTGGACCGTCCTTCATGATCTGCAGCAGCATGCTGTGATCAATCCTTATATTCCGGAAACGATGAAGGTGAGCCGTTATGAACAAATTCACTCCTTCTTATCCAAAGAAAAAGCCTGCATCTTAAAACCGGCATTCGGCGCAGGAGGCAGAGGCGTGATTCTTTTGGAGCTGGGCAAGAAAAACATTACCGCTACGTATCACATCGGAAAAGATAAGCAGACAAAAACCTTTTCCAACCAGGCTTCTTTTAAAACATGGTGCAAAAAAGTACTTCAGCACCAATATTTGCTTCAGCCTTACTTAAATATTCAGGATAAGGAACAATATCCGTGTGATATCCGCCTGTTCATGGAAAAAAACGAAGCAGGTGAATGGAATACAGTCGGAAAGGCAGTGAGACGCGGATACAAACACGGGCTGCTGGCCAACTTGTCTGGCGGATCTGATGCGCTGACATTTGATTCTTGGTTTGAAGATATACCGAAAAAACAGCAAGTGGTCTTACTTGATGACGTGTTCTCGATTACACAATCGGTTCCGTATTATCTTGACGAGCGCTACGGGCCGCTGTTTGAACTCGGGCTTGATATATGCCTTGCGAAGGACGGGAGAATTTGGATCTTGGATATCAATTCCAAGCCGGGCAGAAAGTCAATCCTGCGTGTTTCTCCCGAGCAAAAAGAACAGCTGTACACTTGTCCCCTAAAGCGCTGCCAATATCTGTTTTCTGAGCAAAGCCAGAAAGGAGTTCTTCCGCGTGAATCGTAAACGGTTTTTGATCGGCATAGACAAAAACAGTGAAAATACCCTGTTCCTGCCCTCTTCGCTGAAGCGAAACGGACTTTTGCATGCCGCGTTCGGGACGAAGGTTGTCAGATGCCACGTTTCTTACAGACAGCACCTGGACCAAACCGTGCTTCTCTCTGAAAATCTATTTCATGAGCTTTTGCTTCCCCACCGAAGCAGGGCTGACATTCTGATTCATGACCATACGGTGCATATCGGGCCGCTAATCGGCATCTTCACGGCGGGGTTTACCGTATCTCTTGAGCGCCCTTTTAAGGATCGTTCTCTCTTTTTTTCTAAGCTCATCACGTTACACGAGCAAGCCGGAGGCTACTGCTTCGTTTTTGGCGCGCACCAAATCAATTGGAAGGAAGGCACGATTGAGGGGCTCCTCTACAGAGAAAACGGCTGGGAGAAAAAAATCGTCCCACTGCCGAACGTCGTTTATGACCGTTTGCCAAACCGAAAAATTGAAGATTCGCTTCTCTTGCAACATACAAAAAAGAGACTGATCGATGAATATCAAATTCCATGGTTTAATAAAACGTTTTTCAATAAATGGAGCGTTCATCAACTGCTCGAACAAGATCCGAGAACAGCCCCTTTCTTACCGAAATCCGAGCTGACACCATCTGAGGAGCGGATTGATGAGCTCTGCGCTGCATACAAAAAAGTTTACATTAAACCGGCTAACGGAGCACTCGGCACCGGCATTTATCAGCTGACAAAAACAGACGACGGCCTGACGGTGAAACATACAAATGACGCCAAAACGTTTTCTTCAATCGATTATTCCGATGCCGCCGCATTTCTGGCAGAATTTCGAAAACAGCACGACCCGTCTGACTTTCTCATTCAGCAAGGTGTGGATCTGATCAAATTTCAAGGCAAACCAGCGGATTTCCGTGTCCATACGAATAAAAACAGAAAAGGGAAATGGACGGTGACAGCCATAGCCGTCAAAATTTCCGGAGAAAACAGCATTACAACACATCTTTCTAATGGCGGAATAGTAAAAACACTTGCAGAAGTATACGATGATCCCGCTGAAAGAATTGAGGTCATTAAAAAGCTTTCTGCTGCGGCACTGACGGCAAGTCATGTGCTTCATGATCATATCGAGGGGTTTATCGGGGAGATCGGTTTCGATTTTGGCATTGATCAGAACGGTAAGGTATGGATGTTTGAAGCAAATTCACGTCCGGGCCGCAGTATCTTTTCTCATCCGAATTTGCATCATGTTGATTCTCTGACAAAACGAAGAAGCTTTGAATACGCGTCATATCTATCCGAGAAGGCGATCACCTCCCATGATGCGCTGTGGCCTTCGTAATCTGTCCCGCTTTTTTTGATAAAGCGGGCTTATCTTTGTCAAAAGCTGGGACAAACTGCATCACAAAGACCTCTTCAATGATGTTTTGAAACAGTGGTACAATGAACACAATTCGTTCGTATTCAGGTCAATTGATATCAATTTTAAGGAGCGTGGCCGTAATGATTTCTCATTTCAGCTGGAAACCTTTGTTCCAAAAAGAAAAGCTGCCCGGATGGAGAATTTCGTTTTATTATAAAGGAACCCATTATGAAGGCATCTATCATAAAAGCGGTGAGATTGAATGGGGAGATTTGTTTCCCGCCCGCGCTGACGAGCCTGCTCTTACAAACGAGATACATGAACTGATGCTTTTTCATATTTATGACTAGCTTAGCCTGAACGGCTAAGCTTTTTTTATGCCTTCTCAAGATTTACCACTCAATTCTCCGCATGAGTTTCCGGCCATTTTAACATAATACTAGTAACAAGCCGGCAAGCATTGGGTTACGCCGAGCGGCAGTGACACCCGAGACGGGTCCACAGACTGGTGCAACTCCAGTTAACCCAACCATACTAAACAAAAAGGAGATTTTACACATGGCTAACCAAAACTCTTCAAATGACTTACTAGTTCCTGGCGCAGCTCAGGCTATCGATCAAATGAAACTTGAAATCGCTTCTGAATTCGGCGTTAACCTTGGAGCGGATACAACTTCCCGCGCTAACGGTTCTGTCGGAGGAGAAATCACAAAACGTTTGGTATCTTTCGCTCAGCAGCAAATGGGCGGCAGAGTTCAATAACAATTCAATATATGGCTTTAGAGGGCGCGGTTTCCGCGCTCTCTTTATATTTGTCACCCTTTTTTCCTACTCCACATACCCTAGAAAAAAAGGGAGGGAATAAGGGTGGCATTCATCGCCTTTGTGAATTGGGAGCTGGTTCAGTTCGTAAGTATATCCATGATTCATGAATATGTTTCCCATCGTTCTGTTTATTTGTACAGGTATTCTTTCCCGCGCTGTTCAAACTGAGAACATCCTTTTATAATGAGGGGCAAGGAGGTTTTTTGATGAAAATCGCTTTATTTGGTGCCAGCGGCCGCGTCGGACAAGCCTTTTTAAAACAAGCTGCCGCAGATGAACAGTTTGACATTTACGCTCTGGTCAGATCTCAACATGCTGAGCTTCCCCTTCCAAAAGACCGAATCGTCATGGGGAACGCGCGCCTCCGGGAAGATGTGAAAAAAGTTGTGAAGGATGCTGAAATCGTGATCAGCTGTCTCGGCACAGATGGTGATGATACCCTGTCCGCAGCGATGGCAAATATAATCGCCATTATGAAAGAACAGCATATCAAACGGCTGATTACGATCGGTACCGCAGGCATTCTTGATTCCCGATATGAACCAGGAAAATACCGGTTTGAAACAAATGAATCGAAACGAAAGTTAACCCGCGCAGCCAAGGAGCATGCAAAAGTATACGAAATGCTAAAAGATTCCTCGTTAGACTGGACAATTATCTGTCCCACTTACCTCCCGGACGGAACAGCAACCGGCGTTTATCGTGTAGAGCGTGACGTTTTGCCAGAGGGCGGCACGAGCATTTCGGTCGGCGATACTGCTGATTTTCTATATCGTGAGCTCGTTACAGGAGAGTACGTCGGATACCGCGCCGGACTGGCTTATTAACTACATAAAAAAACCCAAAACATGATTGTTTTGGGTTTCTGAGCGTTATGCAATGGAATGTTTCTGGCCCTTTTGCAGCTCATACATTTGATAATATTGGCCTTTGACTGCCATCAATTCCTCATGATCTCCTCTCTCAACAATTTCTCCTTTATCGAGGACCAAAATCTGATCCGCGTTTCTGATTGTTGAAAGCCGGTGAGCGATGACGAAAGTGGTGCGTCCTTGTTTGACGACATCGAGCGCCTTCTGGATCACGGCCTCTGTCTCTGTATCAATGTGCGCCGTCGCTTCATCTAAAATCAAAATGGCGGGATCAAATGCCAAAGCTCTTGCGAAAGAAATTAACTGCCGCTCTCCAGAGGATAGCGTGCTCCCTTTTTCAATCACGGGTTCATTAATGCCTTTTGGAAGCTTTTCCAGAAGCGGCTCGGCACCGACTTGCCGCAGTGCTATTTTGATATCTTCTTCGGTCATTCTTTCGTCATCCAGACTTACGTTAGATCCGATCGTGCCCGAGAACAAGTACGGGTCCTGAAGCACAATGCCCATATGGGATCTGAGTTCCTGTCTTGACATGTTGTAAATGCTTTTCCCATCAATCAGAACATCCCCTTTTTGCGCATCATAAAAACGAAACAGGAGATTCAAAATCGAGCTTTTTCCTGATCCGGTATGGCCGACAAGCGCTACGGTTTCGCCTTTTTGCGCGGTAAAGGAAATATGTTTTAATACCTCTTCACCATCTTGATAAGCAAATGACACATCACGAAATTCAACCCGCCCCAACGCGCGCTCCTTCGCCGGTTCACCCGCTTCTTCCGTATTCTTTTCTTCAAGCAGTTCGAAAACACGCCCGGCAGAAACCCGTGCCAGCTCCAGCTTTGAAAACTGATTGACGATACCTGTGATCGGCTGAAATAACCGGTTTAAATAATCGACAAACGCGTACAGCACACCGACGGAAACAATCCCGGCCGCATTCAGGCTTGCACCGCCAAAATGCCAGATCAAACTGACAAACGCAAGGTTCCGGATCACATTGACAAGATTATGGGACATTAAGGAGTTTAGATTCAGCATCCTGTTTTGAAAATAAAAATGAGATTCATTTAATTCCTCAAATTCTCTCATTGTTTCCTTTTGATGACGGAAAGCTTGAATAATTGTCATGCCTTGAATGGACTCATTCATTTTTGCGTTAATGTCACTGTTGATCGAGCGGATTTTTTGATTGTAATAAGATGCGTATTTCCGGTATATGACCGACCACAGCCAGATAATCGGCACAATTGCCAGGCACACAAACGCGAGCTTAACATCCAGCAGAAACAAAGCCGTGAATATCCCGAACATATAGATTCCGCTTGTCACAAATGTTGACAGCACTGTGACATACAAATCCCTGATGGCCTCCGTATCATTGGTAATCCGCGCAACCACTTTGCCGGCCGGAAGGTTGTCAAAATAGCGAATCGGCATTTTCTGTATGTGCGAAAACACGTCCTGCCTCATCTTTTGAATAATCCGATTGGCGCTCATCTGCAGCAAATAATGCTGTCCATATTGAAAGAAAACCGAAAACACAAGCAAGCCCCCATACAGGCAGATCAAAAACACCATTCCCTTTATTTCCGGCTGATAGAACTGGAAAAGCTCCTCTTTTGTCAGCTTTTCGGCAGCATATGTCCGGCTCTTGTCTCCATTTGTGATTGTCAGCTTTCCGTCAGAAACCGTTCTGTTCCCATCAAAGCTGACAGCCTGATCAACAAAATAGAACGCCATTCCCACTTGATAAATATGCGCTTCTTTTTCTTGAGAAACAGGTCCCCTGATACGGTCTTCTCTGGCATAAGAAGTGCCATGGAACTGAACGGCGTTTTTATCTTTTTCCTCAGCTTCATACCATGTTTTTTCAATGCCGAGGATATGATCGTCAATCATTTTTTTGCCGATAAACGGCCCGGTCAGTTCTGCCCCGACGGCGACCGCAAGCAATAGGACGGCAGTGATCAGCAATTTTCGATATAGGAGTGCGTATCTCCATAACGTTTTTCCTGTTTTCATGCCCCTGCTCCCCCTTCTTCCGCAGTGAACAGCTGCTGTCTTTCATATTGTTCCCGGTACCACCCATTATTCGCCATTAGTTCTTGATGCGTGCCTCTCTCAGAAATCACGCCGCCGTCCATCACAAGGATCAGGTCAGCATGCTCTACCGCGGATAAACGGTGCGTCAAAATAAATGTCGTTTTTCCTTTGCGGTTTTCTCTGATATTCCTGATAATCGCTGCCTCTGTTTTGGCATCTACGGCAGAAAGCGAATCATCCAGGATCAAAATCTCCGGATTCGCCATAAGCGCTCTCGCAATCGAAATTCTTTGTTTTTGCCCGCCGGACAGCGCCACCCCTTTTTCACCAACCATCGTCTCCAAACCGGATGGAAGCATGTGTAAATCTTTTTCAAAATGTGCTTCGGCAATGGCTTGCTTAACCTCTTCATCACTTGCATCCTGTTTTCCGTATAAAATATTTTCTTTTACCGTCCGTGAAAACAGCAAATGATCCTGAGGCACATATCCGATCCATCCGCGGAGCCGGTCAAGAGGGATCTGCTGAATCGGTACGCCTGAGAATGTGATACTCCCTTCACCGGCAGGGTACTGGCGCAAAAGCTGCTTAATAATCGTTGTTTTTCCGCTCCCGGTTTTACCGGCAATCCCGACAGTCTGCCCTTTTCGTACCATAAACGAAATATCTTGAATATTGCCGCTTGTTGAGCTTGGATATGTAAAGCTGACATGGCTGAAAACGATATCTCCAGGCTCTTTCAATTCAACGGGCTGCTTTGAGTCCATCACGTCCGGTTGATAAGAAAGGGTATCATTTACCCGGTCTAATGACGCATTGCCCCGCTGCATCACATTAATGAGTTCACCGATTGCAAACATCGGCCAAATCATCATGCCGAGATAAACATTAAAGGAAACAAGCTCGCCAAGCGTCAGCTCGTTCCGGAACACAAGAAACGCTCCGTAGCCGAGCCCGATCAAATAGCTGGCACCGACAAGAAGCTTGACTGTCGGCTCAAACAGCGAATCAATAAAAGCCACTTTCATATTTTTCTGATAAACATCTGCGGTCATTTCATTAAACCGGCGGACATCATTTGTTTCCTGTACATACGCGCGAATCACCCGGACGCCCGAAACAGATTCAAGCACCCTGTCATTCAGCGCCCCGAACGCATTTTGGGCCTCCGTAAACCGTTCATGAATTTTACTTCCGTATAGACTGATTGCAATCGCCATAATAGGAAGCGGGATAATGGCGGCAAAGGTCAGCTTCCAGCTGATCAGAAATCCCATCGTCAAAAAGATCGTCATCATAAACATCGTAGAATCGACTAATGTCAAGATGCCAAACCCCGTCGTTAAACTGACAGCCTGAAGATCATTCGTCCCCCGTGCCATCAAATCGCCTGTCCGGTTTTTTTCATAAAACGGCGGCGACATGGCCAGAAGATGCCCCATCAGCTTCGTACGGAGAATTTTCTCCATCACATTCGCTCCGCCGAACAGCTGGTGCATCCAAAAATAAGACATGACATATACGACCGCCGTCAGCACAAAAAAGATACCGATATAAAACAGCAGCCCTTCCGCAGTAAACGCCCCCGATTTCATATCATCTATGGCGTTCCCCAAGAGCTTAGGCGGAAACATTTCAATGACATTGACTCCTAATAAAAGCACAATTGCAATCGTATAGCGCAGCCAGTGCGCTTTAAAAAACCAGCCAAGCTTTTTCAATACTGAAAACATCGATCCCCATCTCCTTTATCTCATCAGCCGCCTTCTATTTTTTCCTTGCTGCTTTTTTCGTTTAGTTTGACATGAGCTGCCTTCGCCTCTGTATTTGTCTTCACATCCCATACACCTGTCTTTCCTTAGATTTTGTATATAAAAAAGGCATGAAGCGTCAGCTCCATGCCTTTTTTAACCGATATGATATGCACAGCGCTTTTCAGCGCGCGGCTAGACTGAAAAAACCGTTCAATCAAACAGAACATGGGGTTTGCCGCACCAATATGAAACTGTTTTGCAAACACGCAAATTCCTTGGCATAGCAAACCCTCCTTCCATTCTGATTTCATCTTTTTTTCATCATATAAACAAAACCTTTTTTTGTCAATCATTACTTGAATAGGAAAAGGTTAATTGTACTCGAATCCGGGTATTGTGTTGTAAGACGTTTTTGAAAGGGTGAGAATGATGTTTCATGCTGACCGTATCATCGTTGCGTTTGACGGAAGTGAAAATAGTAAGAAAGCGCTGCAGACAGCCATCGATCTTGCTAAAACCGTAAATGCTGCCATTACCGTCGCCCATTCACATGATATGAAAGACAATCAGACCATCATCGACCCGCCGAGGCCTGCAGCAGGGGCAAGCTATATTGGCGGAGGCATGACAAGTGTTCCTGATCCGCTGATATCAGATGTTGCACCACCTGAGCCAATGATCTATGAAGATCGTACGGAAGAAGTCATCGCCGAAGCCAGAATGATGCTGAATGACCAGCAGGCTGATGGAAATATTGATATATTAGAAGGCGATCCGGCTGAATCAATTATCGAGTATGCAAACCGCATTTCTGCCGATATGATCGTAACCGGAAGCAGAGACCAAAACAGGCTGAAAAAGCTAATATTCGGAAGTGTAAGTGAAAAGCTATCAGCGAAATCGGATATACCCGTCCTGATTGTAAAGTGAGCACGCACTGTGCTCGCTTTTTTAA
>NZ_JAVAXX010000167.1:0-14303 GCF_042709275.1 Bacillus sp. LR_5
ATAAAAGAAGTGAGCACAGGGCGTGCTCACTTTACAATCAGGACGGGTATATCCGATTTCGCTGAAAGCTTTTCACTTACACTTCCGAATATTAGCTTTTTCAGCCTGTTTTGGTCTCTGCTTCCGGTTACGATCATATCGGCAGAAATGCGGTTTGCATGCTCGATAATTGATTCAGCCGGATCGCCTTCTAATATATCGATATCTCCATCTGCCTGCTGTTCATTCAGCATCATTCTGGCTTCGGCGATGACTTCTTCCGTACGGTCTTCATAGATCATTGGCTCAGGTGATGTTACATCCGATATCAGCGGATCAGGAACACTTGTCATGCCTCCGCTGATATAGCTTGCCTCAGCTGCGGGTCTGGGCGGGTCGATGACGGTCTGATTGTCTTTCATATCATGTGAATGGGCGACGGTAATAGCGGCATTTACGGTTTTAGCAAGATCAATGGCTGTCTGAAGCGCTTTCTTACTATTTTCACTTCCGTCAAACGCAACGATGATACGGTCAGCATGGAACATCCTTCTCACCCTTTCAAAGCGTCTTACAACACTACTACCCGAATTTGAGCACAATTAACCTTTTCCTATTCAAGTAATGATTGACAATAAAAGGTTTTGTTTATATGATGATAAAAAGATGAAATCAGAATGGAAGGAGGGTTTGCTATGCCAAGGAATTTGCGTGTTTATCAAACAGTTTCATATTGGCGCGGCAAACCTTTTGTTCTGTTTTCGTGAACGGTTTTTTAGGTGGGACCGCGCGCTGAAAAGCGCTGTGCGTAACATATCGGTTAAAAAAGGCATGGAGCTGACGCTTCATGCCTTTTTTATATACAAAATCTAAGGAAAGACAGGTGTATGGGATGTGAAGGTAAATACAGAGGCGAGGGCTGTTCGTGCCAAATTGGATGAAAAAAGCTGCAAGGAAAAAATAGAAGGCGGCTGATGAGGAGATGGGGATAGATGTTTTCAGTTTTGAAAAAGCTTGGCTGGTTTTTTAAGGCGTACTGGCTGCGCTATACGATTGCGATTGTCCTTTTATTAGCAGTCAATGTCATTGAAATGTTTCCGCCTAAGCTCTTGGGGAACGCCATAGATGATATGAAAACAGGGGCATTTACTGCGGAAGGGCTGCTGTTTTATATCGGTATCTTTTTTGTGCTGACGGCGGCCGTGTATATCATGTCTTATTTTTGGATGCATCAGCTGTTTGGCGGAGCGAATCTGATGGAGAAAATTCTTCGTACGAAGCTGATGGGGCATTTGCTGACTATGTCGCCGCCGTTTTATGAAAAAAACCGGACAGGCGATTTAATGGCACGAGGGACAAATGATCTTCAGGCCGTCAGTTTAACGACAGGGTTTGGCATCTTGACGTTAGTCGATTCTACGATGTTTATGATGACGATTTTTTTGACGATGGGGTTTTTGATCAGCTGGAAGCTGACCTTCGCCGCCATTATCCCGCTTCCAGTCATGGCGATTGCAATCAGTCTATATGGAAGTAAAATTCATGAGCGGTTTACTGAGGCCCAAAACGCGTTCGGGGCGCTGAATGACAGAGTGCTGGAATCTGTTTCAGGCGTGCGGGTGATTCGCGCGTATGTTCAGGAAACAAACGATGTTCGCCGGTTTAATGAAATGACCGCTGATGTTTATCAGAAAAATATGAAAGTGGCTTTTATTGATTCACTGTTTGAGCCGACGGTGAAACTGCTTGTCGGCGCAAGCTATCTGATTGGGCTCGGCTACGGAGCGTTTCTTGTATTCCGGAACGAGCTGACGCTTGGAGAGTTAGTGTCCTTTAACGTTTATCTCGGCATGATGATTTGGCCGATGTTTGCAATCGGTGAACTCATTAACGTGATGCAGCGCGGCAATGCGTCATTAGACCGGGTAAATGAAACTCTTTCTTATGAATCGGATGTGACAGATCCAAAACAGCCCGCTGATCTTAAAGAGCCTGGAGATATCGTTTTCAGTCATGTCAGCTTTACATATCCAAGCTCAACAAGTGACAATCTTCAGGATATTTCATTTACGGTGCGAAAAGGGCAGACTGTCGGGATTGCAGGTAAAACCGGGAGCGGAAAAACGACAATTATTAAGCAGCTTTTGCGCCAGTATCCTCCAGGTGAAGGGAGCATTACATTTTCAGGCGTACCGATTCAGCAAATCCCTCTTGACCGTCTCCGCGGATGGATCGGATATGTGCCTCAGGATCATTTACTGTTTTCACGGACTGTAAAAGAAAATATTTTATACGGAAAACAGGATGCAACTGATAAAGAGGTTCAGCAAGCCATTGCCGAAGCACATTTTGAAAAAGATTTGCACATGCTTCCGTCCGGTCTGGAGACAATGGTCGGTGAAAAAGGCGTGGCACTGTCAGGCGGGCAGAAACAAAGAATTTCGATTGCGAGAGCACTCATGGCGAATCCGGAAATCTTGATTCTGGATGATTCACTTTCCGCTGTAGATGCCAAAACAGAGGCTGCAATTATCAAGAACATCAGAGAAAACCGCAAAGGAAAAACGACATTTATTTTGACGCACCGATTATCCGCGGTAGAGCACGCTGACCTGATCCTTGTGATGGACGGCGGCGTCATTGCTGAGAGAGGCACGCATCAAGAACTGCTGGCCAATAATGGGTGGTATCGGGAACAATATGAAAGACAGCAGCTGTTCACGGCCGAAGAAGGGGGAGCAGGGGCATGAAAATAGGAAAAACGTTATGGAGATACGCACTCCTTTATCGAAAATTGCTGATCACGGCCGTCCTATTGCTAGCTGTCGCCGTCGGTGCAGAACTGACCGGGCCGTTTATCGGCAAGAAAATGATAGACGACCATATCCTCGGCATTGAGAAAACATGGTATGAAGCTGCGGAAAAAGATAAAAATGCCGTTCAGTTTCACGGCGTCTCATATGTCAGAGAGGACCGATTGCAGGAGCCTGTTTCAAAAGCAAAAGAAGCACATATTTATCAAGTGGGAATGGCGTTCTATTTTGTTGATCAGGCTGTCAGCTTCGACGGGAATAGAACGGTTTCTGACGGGAAGCTGACGATCACAAACGGAGACAAGAGCCGGACATATGCTGCCGAAAAGCTGACTAAGCAGGAACTTTTCCAGTTCTATCAGCCGGAAATAAAGGGAATGGTGTTACTGATCTGCCTGTATGGGGGCTTGCTTGTGTTTTCGGTATTCTTTCAATACGGACAGCATTATCTGCTGCAGATGAGCGCCAATCGGATTATTCAAAAGATGAGGCAGGACGTGTTTTCGCACATACAGAGAATGCCGATTCGCTATTTTGACAATCTTCCGGCCGGAAAAGTCGTTGCGCGGATTACCAATGATACGGAGGCTATTAGGGATTTATATGTCACAGTGCTTTCAACATTTGTGACAAGCGGAATCTATATGTTCGGGATATTCACGGCTTTGTTTCTGCTTGATGTGAAGCTTGCGTTTGTATGTCTGGCAATTGTGCCGATTATCTGGCTGTGGTCAGTCATATACCGGAGATATGCGTCATATTACAACCAAAAAATCCGCTCGATCAACAGTGACATTAACGCAAAAATGAATGAGTCAATTCAAGGCATGACCATTATTCAGGCTTTCCGCCATCAAAAGGAAACAATGAGAGAATTTGAGGAATTAAATGAATCACATTTTTATTTCCAAAACAGGATGCTGAATTTAAACTCCTTAATGTCCCATAATTTGGTCAATGTCATCCGCAATCTTGCGTTCGTCTGTCTGATCTGGCATTTTGGCGGTGCGAGCCTGAATGCGGCCGGGATTGTTTCTATCGGTGTACTGTACGCGTTTGTCGATTATTTGAACCGGTTATTTCAGCCGATCACAGGCATCGTCAATCAGTTTTCAAAGCTGGAGCTTGCAAGGGTCTCCGCCGGGCGTGTTTTTGAACTGCTTGAAGAAAAGAATACGGAAGAAGCGGGTGAACCGGCGAAGGAGCGCGCGCTGGGACGGGTTGAATTTCGTGATGTGTCATTTGCGTATCAAGAAGGTGAAGAGGTATTAAAGCATATTTCCTTTACTGCGCAAAAGGGCGAAACCGTAGCGCTCGTCGGCCATACCGGATCAGGAAAAAGCTCGATTTTGAATCTTCTGTTTCGTTTTTATGATGCGCAAAAAGGTGATGTCTTAATTGATGGAAAAAGCATTTACAACATGTCAAGACAGGAACTCAGATCCCATATGGGTATTGTGCTTCAGGACCCGTACTTATTCTCGGGCACAATCGGATCTAACGTAAGTCTGGATGACGAAAGAATGACTGAAGAAGAAATAAAAAATGCACTGCGGCAAGTCGGTGCTGAGCCTCTTCTTAAGAAGCTTCCGAAGGGCATTAATGAGCCCGTGATTGAAAAAGGCAGCACGCTATCCTCTGGAGAGCGGCAGTTAATTTCTTTCGCTAGAGCTTTGGCGTTTGATCCCGCGATCTTGATTTTAGATGAGGCAACGGCGCATATTGATACAGAGACAGAGGCCGTAATCCAGAAGGCGCTTGATGTCGTCAAACAAGGACGCACCACCTTCGTCATCGCTCACCGGCTTTCAACAATCAGAAATGCTGATCAGATTTTGGTTCTTGATAAAGGAGAAATTGTTGAGAGAGGGAACCACGAGGAACTGATGGCATTAGAAGGCCAATATTATCAAATGTATGAACTGCAAAAGGGACAGAAACATTCCATTGCATAATGCTCAAAAAACCCAAAACAATCGTGTTTTGGGTTTTTGGTTTATGTAGTCAATAAGCCAGTCCGACACGGTATCCGACATACTTACCTGTAACAAGCTCACGATATAAAAAGTCCGCAGTATCGCCGACCGAAATGCTTGTGCCGCCCTCAGGCAAAACGTTACGCTCCGTACGATAAACGCCGGTTGCTGTTCCGTCCGGGAGGTAAGTGGGGCAGATGATTGTCCAGT
The DNA here is from genome assembly GCF_042709275.1 of Bacillus sp. LR_5. Classification (NCBI taxonomy): domain Bacteria; kingdom Bacillati; phylum Bacillota; class Bacilli; order Caryophanales; family Bacillaceae; genus Bacillus; species Bacillus sp. LR_5. The sequence continues at coordinate 4,979 of NZ_JAVAXX010000167.1, forward strand.
CTAATGATGATTGTTTAAGCATTTCGTATACTTTTGCATGCTCCTTGGCTGCGCGGGTCTGCTTTCGTTTCGATTCATTTGTTTCAAACCGGTATTTTCCCGGTTCATGTCGAGAATCTAGGATCCCTGCGGTGCCGATCGTAATAAGCCGTTTGATATGCTGTTCCTCCATAGCGGAGAGAATGTGTGCCATAGCAGTTGACAAGGTATCATCACCATCTGTGCCTAGACAGCTGATCACGATTTCAGCATTCTCCATTATTTTTTTCACATCTTCTAAGCGGCGGGCGTTCCCCATGACGGTTCTGTCTTTTGAAAGGGGAAGATCAGCATGTTGAGATCTGGTCAGAGCGAAAATATCAAATCTTTCATCTGCTGAGGCTTGTGTTAAAAAGGCTTGTCCGACGCGGCCGCTGGCTCCTAATAAAGCGATTTTCATCAAAAAACCTCCTCGCCTTTCATTATAAAAGGATGTTCTCAGTTTGAACAGCGCGGGAAAGAATACCTGTACAAATAAACAGAACGATGGGAAACATATTCATGAATCATGGATACACTTACGAACTGAACCAGCTCCCAATTCACAATGGTGATGAATGACACCCCGATTCCCTCCCTTTTTTTCTAGGATATGTGGAGCAGGAAAAAAGGGTGACAAAATAAAGAGAGCGCGGAAACCGCGCCCTCTATAGCCATATATTGAATTGTTATTGAACTCTGCCGCCCATTTGCTGCTGAGCGAAAGATACTAAACGTTTTGTGATTTCTCCTCCGACAGAACCGTTAGCGCGAGAAGTTGTGTCCGCTCCAAGGTTAACGCCGAATTCAGAAGCGATTTCAAGTTTCATTTGATCGATAGCCTGAGCTGCGCCAGGAACTAGTAAGTCATTTGAAGAGTTTTGGTTAGCCATGTGTAAAATCTCCTTTTTATTTAGTATGGTTGGGTTAACTGGAGTTGCACCAGTCTGTGGACCCTTCTCGGGTGTCACTGCCCCTCGGCGTAACCCAATGCTTGCCGGCTTGTTACTAGTATTATGTTAAAATGGCCGGAAACTCATGCGGAGAATTGTGTGGTAAATCTTGAGAAATAAAAAAAGCTTAGCCGTTTAGGCTAAGCTAGTCATAAATATGAAAAAGCATCAGTTCATGTATCTCATTTGTAAGAGCAGGCTCGTCAGCGCGGGCGGGAAACAAGTCTCCCCATTCAATTTCACCGCTCTTATGATAGATGCCTTCATAATGGGTCCCTTTATAATAAAATGAAATTTTCCATCCGGGCAGCTTTTCTTTTGGGAACAAAGGTTTCCAGCTGAAATGAGAAATCATTACGGCCACGCTCCTTACATTTGGTATCAATTGACCTAAATAAAAACGCCTTATGTTCATTGTATCATTGTTTCAGAACATCATTGAAGAGGCCTAAATATGCAGTTTGTCCCAGCTTTGGATAAAGATAAGCCCGCTTTATTAAAAAAGCGGACAGGTTACGAAGGCCACAACGCTTCAGGAGATGTGATTGCCTTCTCAGATAAATATGACGCGTATTCAAAACTTCTTCGTTTTGTAAGAGAATCAACATGATGCAAATTTGGATGAGAAAAAATGCTTCGGCCCGGGCGCGAATTCGCTTCAAACATCCATACTTTACCGTTCTGATCAATGCCAAAATCGAAACCAATCTCCCCGATAAACCCCTCGATATGATCATGAAGGACATGGCTTGCAGTCAGTGCCGCTGCAGAAAGCTTTTTAATGACCTCAACTCTTTCAGCGGGATCATCGTATACTTCCGCAAGTGTCTTTACAGTGCCGCCGTTAGAAAGATGTGTTGTAATGCTGTTCTTTCCGGAAATTTTCACGGCGATTGCTGTCACTGTCCATTTTCCTTTTCTGTTTTTATTGGTATGGACACGGAAATCCGCTGGTTTGCCTTGAAATTCGATGAGATCAACACCTTGCTGAATGAGAAAGTCGGACGGGTTGTGATGTTTTTGAAATTCTGCAAGGAATGAGGCGGCATCGGAATAATCAATTGAAGTAAAAGTTTTGGCATCATTCGTATGCTTTACCGTCAGGCCGCCATCTGTTCTTGTCAGTTGATAAATGCCGGTGCCGAGTGCTCCATTTGCCGGTTTGATATAGACTTTTTTGTATGCGCCACAGAGCTCATCTATCAGCTCCACAGACGGTGTCAGCTCGGATCTAGGCAAAAAGGGTGCCGTTCTTGGATCTTTTTCGAGCAATTGATGAACGTTCCATTTATTGAAAAACGTTTTATTAAACCATGGGATCTGATATTCATCGATCAGCCTCTTTTTTGTATGTTGCAAGAGAAGTGAATCTTCAATTTTTCGGTTCGGCAAACGGTCATAAACGACGTTCGGCAATGGAACGATTTTTTTCTCCCAGCCGTTTTCCCTGTAAAGGAGGCCTTCAATCGTGCCTTCCTCCCAATTGATTTGGTGCGCGCCAAAAACGAAGCAGTAGCCCCCGGCTTGCTCGTGTAACGTGACAAGCTTAGAAAAAAAGAGGGAACGATCCTTAAATGGGCGTTCAAGAGATACAGTAAACCCTGCCGTAAAGATGCCGACTAACGGCCCGATATGCACTGTATGATCATGAATCAGTATATCTGCCCTGCTTCGGTGGGGAAGCAAAAGCTCATGAAACAGATTTTCAGAGAGAAGCACGGTTTGTTCCAGATGCCGTCTGTAAGCAACGTGGCATCTGACAACCTTCGTTCCGAATGCAGCATGCAAAAGTCCGTCTTGCTTCAGCGAAGAGGGCAGAAACAGGGTATTTTCACTGGTTTTGTCTATGCCGATCAAAAACCGTTTAGGATTCACGCGGAAGAACTCCTTTCTGGCTTTGCTCAGAAAACAGATATTGGCAGCGCTTTAGGGGACAAGTGTACAGCTGTTCTTTTTGCTCGGGAGAGACACGCAGGATTGACTTTCTGCCTGGTTTGGAATTGATATCTAAAATCCAAATTCTCCCGTCCTTAGCAAGACATATATCAAGACCGAGTTCAAACAACGGCCCATAGCGCTCGTCAAGATAATACGGAACCGATTGGGTAATCGAAAACACATCATCTAGTAAGACCACTTGCTGTTTTTTCGGTATATCTTCAAACCAGGAGTCAAATGTCAGCGCATCAGATCCGCCTGACAAATTGGCCAGCAACCCGTGTTTGTATCCGCGTCTTACTGCCTTTCCGACTGTATTCCATTCACCTGCTTCGTTTTTTTCCATAAACAGACGAATATCACAAGGGTATTGTTCCTTATCTTGAATGTTTAAGTAAGGCTGAAGCAAATATTGATGCTGAAGCACTTTTTTGCACCATGTTTTAAAAGAAGTCTGGTTGGAAAACGTTTTTGTCTGCTTATCCTTTCCGATGTGATAAGTAGCAGTGATGTTTTTCTTGCCCAGCTTCAAAAGAATCACGCCTCTGCCTCCCGCGCCAAATGCCGGTTTAAGGATGCAGGCTTTTTCTTTGGATAAAAAGGAGTGAATTTGTTCGTAGCGGCTCACCTTTATCGTTTCGGGAATATAGGGATTGATTACAGAGTGCTGCTGCAAATCGTGAAGGACGGTCCACTTATCGGGAAGACCCCGCCCGATAAATTCCGTTTTCGGATATTTTTTGAGCCACTCAACGATTGGTTTTGCTTTTTGGGAATGTGAATCCTTGCCGTAAAAACAGCGATCATAAATATAATCTGGAATCGCCATTTCAGTTTCGTTCCATGTGCTGCTGGCCGAATGATAGACCGATGCTTTGACACGCAAAGTGTCAGGTGAAATATCAAATGGTGTAAACCGGATGAAACGTATGCCGAATTCGGGTGCTCTTTTGGCCAGTTCTGCGGAATAATCCGCTTCATGCTGGCGGGATAAGGACATAAAACCGAGTGTTATCATGGTGAGACTCCCCCTTTTATTCAAAAGCTGCCGGCGGGTGTCCGCAGCTTTACACTAAATACATGTAAGACGAACGCAGCTGACGGTATTCTACTTTACAGAATACGATTCTCCACCTTGCCCTATTCCAAAAGAACAAGCTGATTTTCTAAGAACAGGAATTTGTCTCCTCGTTTGCTAAGTGATTGCATGAGCCTCTATAATACGTATAGGTACATAATCTATATGAAAAAAGCTGAAGCACAGATGGAGGAAGATGAATAGGAATGGGTATTGCAGGAACCTTTATTTTTATGATCGTGATCGGCGCTGCCATTGGAGCGGTGACCAATCATTTAGCAATTCAAATGCTGTTTAGGCCGTATAAAGCGTACTATTTGTTTGGGAAACGAGTTCCTTTTACGCCCGGGCTGATTCCAAGACGGCGAGATGAACTTGCAAAACAAATGGGACTGATGGTAGTCAATCATCTCTTAACCCCTGAAGGCATTAAAAAGCGGCTCGTCTCTGATGCAGCCAAAACGCAAGCTCTTCGAGTGGGGGAACAGCTGATTCAAAAGCTGTCACTTTCTGAAGTGACAGTAAAAGAAGCGCTTGAAAAAGCCGGGATGAAGCGCCCAGAAAAAGCTGCTGATGCATGGATCAGCAGCTGGACCGATGATAAGCTGAATGAGCTTTTCCGCCAATACGGGGACCAATCGTTAAAAGAGCTGGTGCCTATAGAGGTGCAGGAAAAGCTTGAGGAAAAAATTCCGATGATTTCAGGATATATATTGTCACGGAGTGTCAGTTATTTTGAAAGTGATGAAGGAAAAATCCGTCTTGGCAATATGATTGATGACTTTTTAAAAGAGCGCGGCATGCTTGGAAGCATGGTGCAAATGTTTCTTGGCAATTCAAGCCTTGCGGATCGCGTGCTGCCGGAGCTGCTGAAATTCTTGCGCAATGAGGAAACAAATAAATTGCTTTCTGATCTCTTAAAAAACGAATGGGGCAAGCTGAGGGAGTATACGTTTAATGAAGCAGATGAAAAATGGAATGCAAAGGCGCTCATTTTCAGTTTGAAACGAAGAGTGCTGCAAGCATTTTCGACTGCCCCTTTCTTCGACAATACGATTGGCACGCTTACCGTCCGCTATGAATCTGAGCTGACCCAGCAAATGCTGCCGGCACTGTTAGACAAATTGCTTGAAGGGATTTCGTCCAACCTTGAAAGTGTCTTAAAACGGTTGCGTCTTGAGGAAATCGTCAAGGAGCAGGTGGATCAGTTCCCGGTGGAGCGTCTTGAAGAAATGGTGCTGTCCATTTCAAAAAAAGAATTTAAAATGATTACCTATTTGGGGGGCCTTCTCGGCGGAATTATAGGCGCGATTCAAGCATTGTTTGTCATCCTTTTTTAAGAAGAAACGGTTTTTGATTAATGAAAGGAGCTCCATAGTCTGTTATAGTGGAGTGGTATGTCAAACGGCAATGATGAAAGGAGCTATTTACAATGGCTGTTAATTTTTATGATGTAGCGTATGATCTGGAAAATGCATTACGCGGGAGCGAAGAGTTCACCCGTTTAAAAAACCTTTACGACGAAGTTAACGCAGATGAATCAGCGAAGCGCATGTTCGAAAACTTCCGTGATGTACAGCTTAGACTCCAGCAAAAACAAATGGCAGGAGAAGAGATTACACAAGAAGAAGTGACGCAGGCTCAAAAAACAGTTGCGCTTGTACAGCAGCACGAAAAAATTTCTCAGCTGATGGAAGCGGAGCAGCGCATGAGCATGCTGATTGGTGAATTGAACAAAATCATTATGAAGCCTTTAGAAGAGCTTTACGGCAGTGTTGAAGGCTAATAAGCAAAATCCCTTCTTGGATAAGAAGGGATTTTTTATTCATTCAGCAAACTTGGAAATCCAATGAATCTTTTACCTCTCCATTGATGATCACTGATAATGTATGAATTCCTTTGTAATGCTTTCTGGTGGTTAAATCCTTAAAGGATTGGATTCTTGTGTATGATTTCGTTTCGTTTTTTCGTATATTTGTTTCTGTTATTTTAAATACTTTCTGATGACGCTGGCCTCTTGCTTTTACAAAATCAATTGCGTACTCAATTCTTACTTTTTGATCCCTGTCTGAATGAATATAGAAAGAAAATTCAAGGCTTTCGCCAATAACTATACGTTTGGGCTGGCATGTTAAATCATGTAGTTGTATCGAATCAGCATTTTCATAACCAAAAAGCGCTAAGGCCTGTTTATCACCCTTTTTTAATAAGGTCCGATAGGCGTGTTTGATAATCCAGTCTGTATGGGGATGTGTTCCGTACCATTGATCTGCGACTTTTCTCAGTAAATGAGGATGCGTTTTTGATATATCATTAAGGTTGTTGGCCACGCTTTTTCTTACATATAAGGACTCGTCCTGCATCAGCTTCTCAAGGATCGGCAATACGGGGGAAGGGTCCGATTTCAAAGCCGGTATCGATTTCCCCCATGGCAGGCGGGGCCTGCTGCCTTCGCTCGCAAGTCTTCTCACGTGTTCATTTTTATGCTCAGACCATGCAAGCAATTGTGCAATCATCTTTTCTTGATCTAACAGCAAAAAAGGCCTTACAGCAAATTCTGAGGTCGAATATTGCGTAAAGGATTCCAATGCCTTTATTGATTCTTCCCAATGCGCTAACCCGTACTGTTCCACATAATCTGGAAATAAAATTCCGCTGAGTCCTTTAAAATGAGGGGCTGTATCCCGTAAAATTGTGAGCGCTTCAACGTATTGTTTTGGCAAAGTTTCGTATAAAGAAACTGTCACGCGGCGCATCCGCTCTTTTAAAGTGAGTTCAGGCCAGTCCTCCAGCCGTAATGTATCCAAGAATCTGTTTTTGTTAAAATCAGGATAGGATGACCTTACATGATGGATCAACTGAGATATCAGTTCTTCATTATATATTTCTTTTAAATCAGCCATATAAACACCGCTTTTTCGTTTATTATTTATATTGTATGGGAATGTACGTTCTGGATCAAGTGTATAGTCCTAAAAATTAACAACTGATCCTACCACGGATATACAAAAGTTGGTTACTTTTTTTAGTTAAAAAAACCCTTGTCATCGGAAAGGAAAACTGAGATAATAACATTGAAAGCGCCTACACTTACCTATTTCAAATGGATACGGTCGCATATCATGCCGTTATATAGAGGGGATAAGCAACAGAGAGTAAGTGTTCGGAGCGCATCATTGGTCAAACAAGGGGTTCCTGATACATGATTTTTCGTAAATCGAAATAACGATATTAGGGAGAATGGCTGCTTCGATCGTATCCTATCAACAAGCCATACATAAAGTCTGCTGAGCCAGGCTTTTTTTGCTTTAAGAAAAGGTTGTTCTAAACACAGAGACAGGGTCATATCCTATACACAAGTACAGTCATCAAGGAGGGGGACATCTCTGTGTCAAAACAATTGCTTGCCTTAAATATAGATGGAGCGCTGCTTCGGTCGAACGGGAAGATTCATCAGGCAACGAAAGACGCGATTGAATATGTAAAGAAAAAAGGGATTTACGTCACACTTGTGACCAACCGTCATTTTCGCTCAGCACAGAAAATAGCGAAATCGCTAAAGGTTGATGCCAAGCTGATCACCCATAGCGGGGCATATATCGCTGAGAAAATTGACGCCCCGTTTTTTGAAAAAAGAATTTCTGATGATCATACCTTTAACATTGTTCAAGTGCTGGAGAGCTATCAATGTAATATTCGGCTTCTTCACGAAAAGTATTCCATCGGAAACAAGAAAAAGGTGAATTCGAATTTATTGGGGAAAGCACTCATTCATCCGTCTGACCCGATCTTTTATCCAGTCCAGTTCGTTGAATCATTAAGCGATCTCCTCATGGATGAGCCGGTGAGTGCACCCGTCATCGAGGTGTACACGGAGCACGACATTCAGCATGACATTACAGAAACGATTACAAAAGCCTTCCCTGCAGTGGATGTGATTCGCGTAAACGATGAGAAGCTGAATATCGTCCCGAAAGGTGTCTCGAAGGAAGCGGGTTTGGCCCTCGTCGCTTCAGAGCTGGGCCTGAGTATGGATGATGTCGTGGCCATTGGGCATCAGTATGACGATCTGCCGATGATCGAACTTGCCGGTCTTGGGGTAGCGATGGGGAATGCCGTTCCGGAAATTAAGAGAAAGGCAGATTGGGTTACAAGGTCCAATGACGAGCAAGGTGTCGCTTATATGATGAAGGAATATTTCCGAATGCAGCAGCGAAAAGGATTTCTTGATAAGTTCCACATGAAACGTGTGTAAAAAAGCCGCTCGCACCCTGACAGGTGCGGCGGCTTTTTTGCCGGATTGATTTTAGCAGTTTATTTCTGTACACTAAAGAAAGTTTTGAATCTGATAAATTAGGTGATGAAGTTGCAAATTAAAATAGAAGGCATACATGATGACCGCCTGCATCGGCCTCTGCAAAATATTGCAAATTTGTTTTATGAAGAGTGCGAGCTTGCGTATGGCGGAGAGGAGCCCGCAGATTTTGTCATTTCTTTAGCGTTGTCACAAACGGATGAGCATGTGACGGTTTCGGGAGAAGTGAAGGGAACTGGCATAAAGGAACAGCATACAAAATTCTTTTCTCCCGGCATGAATGAAAAAGAAGCTTTTAAGCAAGTGAAAAACACAATTTCTTATGTGTATCTCAATCTTCTTCAGGCGCATACGGGCATTACGCAGAAGTGGGGAATCCTCACAGGAATCCGGCCCACAAAGCTGCTTCATAAAAAACTGCAAAGCGGAATGTCCAAGGAGCAAGCGCATGCTGAGTTGAAAAAAGACTATTTAATTCATGATGAAAAAATCATGCTAATGCAGGAAATTGTTGATCGTCAGCTGGCGGCAGTGCCGGATTTGTACCGAGTAAAGGATGAAGTCAGCATTTATATCGGCATTCCGTTCTGCCCGACAAAATGCGCGTATTGCACATTCCCTGCGTATGCCATCCAGGGACAGGCAGGCAGAGTCGGCTCATTCCTATGGGGACTGCATTACGAAATGCAGAAAATCGGTGAATGGCTGAAGGAGCATGATGTTAAGGTTACAACCATTTACTTTGGCGGCGGGACGCCGACAAGCATTACAGCGGAGGAGATGGATCTGCTGTATGAAGAAATGGTCCGCTCCTTCCCGGATGTGAAAAACATTCGTGAGATTACGGTGGAGGCCGGTCGTCCTGACACGATTACAGAAGAAAAACTCGCCGTTTTAAACAAATATGACATTGATCGGATCAGCATCAATCCGCAATCCTACGAAAACGAAACGCTAAAGGCGATCGGGCGGCACCATACGGTTGAAGAGACCATTGAGAAATATCATCTGTCACGCCAGCAC
>NZ_JAVAXX010000168.1:0-14194 GCF_042709275.1 Bacillus sp. LR_5
ATCATTGTAGGTTTTCAAAACGATATAAACAATATATAATTTAGATCAAAAGAATCTCAAAATGAGATAGATGGATGTGAGACAAACATGGAGCTGCGCCAACTGCGTTATTTCATGGAGGTGGCTGAAAGAGAACACGTTTCAGAAGCCGCTGATCATTTGCATGTGGCCCAATCAGCAATCAGCAGACAAATTGCCAATCTTGAAGAAGAATTAAATGTGACCTTATTTGAGCGTGAAGGGAGAAATATCAAACTCACGCCAATCGGAAAAGAATTTTTGATTCATGTGAAAACGGCGATGAAAGCCATTGATTATGCGAAAGAACAAATTGATGAGTATCTTGACCCGCATCGCGGAACGGTAAAGATCGGCTTTCCTACAAGCCTCGCCAGCCAGCTTTTGCCGACTGTCATTTCAGCGTTTAAAGAAGAATATCCGCACGTCGAATTTTTGCTGCGCCAAGGCTCCTATAAGTTTCTGATTGAAGCTGTCAGAAACCGCGATATTGATCTGGCCTTATTAGGACCGGTGCCGACGAATTTCTCTGACATAACGGGAAAAATATTATTTACTGAAAAAATTTACGCGCTTGTTCCATTAAATCATCCGCTTGCTAAACAAAAAACGGTTCATTTAATCGATTTGCGCAACGACCAATTTGTATTGTTCCCGGAAGGATTTGTACTTAGAGAGATGGCAATTGATACTTGCAAACAAGCAGGCTTTGCTCCTCTCGTTTCCACGGAGGGTGAGGATTTGGATGCTATCAAAGGGTTAGTGTCCGCAGGAATGGGCGTTACCCTTCTGCCTGAAAGTACTTTTGCTGAAACAACACCTCGTTTTACTGTGAAAATTCCAATTGAGTTCCCTCAAGTAAAACGGACTGTTGGAATCATTAAACCGAAAAATAGAGAGCTTGCGCCTTCTGCGAATGATTTTTATGAGTTTGTCATTCAATTTTTCTCTAAGCTGGAGCAGTATCAATAAAAAAATGAACCCGAGCTTCTATATAGAAGCTTCGGGTTTTTTTCTGCAAATTAATTTACAGGTAAAGAAAAATCCACATGGCAAACAAAGGCTTCTTGATCAATTAGAGCTCTGTTTGTCAGTTCCTTGTTCTTTTCCGGTTCTTGAAGCTGTACAGAAGAGTAATTGACGATTCCAAGGCCGATTTCCGTCCCTTTTGAATCCATTAGCCGAACAACTGAACCGCTTTTAAATTTCCCTTTAATCTTCTGTACACCGTCTAGGTATAAACTCGATTGGCCGTTTGTTATTTTTCGTGAACAATCATCTGATAAAATCATTTCACCTTCCGGACCGGAATTAAAAGCGATCCATTGCTCCTTTTGATTCAACGGAAGCGTTCCTTCTGCTTCAAAATAGGTGCCTTCCGCCTGTTCATGAACGGCGTGATATAAAATATCGCCGACATCTGCCTGACCTAGGAAACCTTTAATGCCAGACGCCATTACGATTTTAAACGCATCAAGCTTAGAGCGCATGCCGCCGGTGCCAACGATGCTTCCAGTGTCACCTGCGCATGCTTCGATGTCAGGTGTTATTTCACTCACCCGCTGTATCCTTTTCGCTTCTGGATTTGTGCGCGGATTGCCGTCATATAATCCGTCGATATCTGATAAAATCACAAGCATATCTGCATCAATCAATCCTGCGACTTTTGCTGCGAGCGTATCATTGTCGCCAAACTTGAGCCGATTGACGGTAACTGTGTCATTTTCGTTTATGATCGGGATGATGCCGCGCTCGAGCAGTACATTCATTGTATTCCTGACATTGTTGTATCGATATTCATCAGAAAAATCGCTTCTCGTAATTAAAATTTGGGATGCGACATAGCCGTGTGCCAAAAACAGCTTTGAATAAGCCTCCATCAGCAATCCCTGGCCGATTGAAGCTGATGCTTGTTTTTCTGGAAGCTTCTCGGGCCTTTGGATAAATCCGAGCTTCCGATATCCCGCCGCCACTGCGCCTGAGGAAACCAAAATCACTTCATAACCGGCGTCTTTGAGTTTGACGACCTGGTCGACCAGCGCTTCTAATTTACGAATGCTGATTTCTCCATGAAGGCTTGTTAATGAACTGCTTCCAATCTTCACAACGACTCTTTTCATGCTTGTATCAGGCGTCACTTTATCACTCCTGATAGCGGCGCTGCAGTTTTTTCGATATCTTCGCTGATTTCCTTTGAACGCTTAGCCGCATGCTTTATCGCTTGAGAAATCGCTTCTCCGCCGCCGCTTTTTTTCAAGGCTTGCAGCCCCGCTGCTGTCGTTCCGTTAGGTGACGTGATATTATCTCTTAAGATCTCAGGATGTTCTCCTGTTTCCATGAGCATTTTTGCGGCACCTAAAAGTGTCTGTGCGCCGATGCTTCGAGATAACTGTTTATCGAGGCCCGCTTCCTCGCCTGTCTTTTCAATGAATTCCATTAAATAATAAAAATACGCGGGGCCGCTGCCTGCAATTCCGGTGAATATATCCATTTGATTTTCTTGGATTGTATAGACTTCGCCCATGCATCCGAGCAATACTTCGGCCAGCTTCTTCAGGTCTTCCGACACATATTTGCCAAGGGCAATAGCTGTTGCAGAAGCGCCAATCATACTGGAAGTGTTGGGCATCACTCTGACAACCGGCTGTTCATTAAGCAATGATTGTTCAATAAAAGAGGTGGTTATGCCGGCAAGGACCGACAATATTAATTGATGGGGTTGAATACGTGATTTTAGTGATGACAGAGCGTTTTCGGCGTCTTTTGGCTTCATTGCCAAAATGAGTACATCCATGTCTTCAATACATAGCTGGTTCGGCAAGGCGCCTTTGATTCCATATTGAAGTTCAAGTTCAGTTAATCGCTCTGTATTGCTGCGGTTTGTAACGCAGATGTTTTGTTCCGGGATTTTGTTGGCACGAACGATACCTGATATCATTCCTTCCGCCATAGATCCTGCTCCTATAAAGGCTACTTTCTTTTGATCAAAGATCGGTAACATCTCCTTTGTTCGCTTTTTTGTTCGCATTTTCACACGTTTAAAATGTTACCACGTGAGGAAATGATGTCAAGTTTGAAGGTCATCATTGATTTGTATTGTTTCTTTTCGACAAATATGTATAATGAAAAGCAGGAAACACCCGGTTCATACTGCTGCGCCGGGTGTTTGTTTCTATTAAAAATTATCTGAGAGAGCTTTTTCAATCAGTTTTTTACAGCGATCCAGCTCTACCTTCAGCTGTTTTTTATATAGCTTGGCAGCTTCGTAATCTTTAAATTGATAGAGGACGACTTCCTGGAGCTTAGCCCCTTCTTTTTTTACTTTAATTTGTTTTAATATCCCGTCATCAAGCAGCTCATGCAAAGACCGGTATACTTCTGTATGATTTGGTTTAAAACCAATCTCTTTAAATTCAGACCGAAGTACTTCAAGCAGCTTTAACCCATAGAGTCTCTCTTGCTCTGTCATCGTTATCATATAAAGCTTCAAAAATGCGCGCTGTTTCACTAAAAATCCTGTTGAACTCCTTTTTTCTTCTTTCATCATATGCACTCCTTCTTCTGTCACTGACAACACTATGTACTAAATATTCAATTTTCTTTTATTGTTTTCCTCCTTAATATTAAAGACTTATCGTCCAGTTATCTCATGGCTGCTGATTATAGGTGCAGTGGAAAAATAAATAGGATATTGAACATTTGGTACATAGTTTTCTTAGTTCTATTATAACCTACATTCACTGCCAGCTTCAATTTAAAACGATTGTCAGATTTGCATATGCCGGTATGAATTTCATTCAAATAAAAAAACCTGTCGAAAGACAGGTTTTCATTTTTACGGATTTGTTGACCATAATCCCGCTGTTTTGATGAAAATACGAGGATCTAATTTCAATTGTGCCACCATGTATTCAGCAAGATCCTCAGGCTGCATCACTTTTTCAGGATTACCGTCTGTCAAGTTCAATTCGATAGACATATCACTAGCGACAGTGCTCGGCGTTAACGCGCTGACTCTGATATTATGTTTTCTCACTTCTTGCATAAGAGACTCTGTTAACCCTAGAACGGCAAATTTAGAAGCGCTGTAAGCACTTGTTACAGCAGCTCCTCTTTGGCCCGCTGTAGACGAAATATTAATGATATCTCCGGCTTTGCGTTCGATCATTTCCGGAAGCACCGCGCGAGTCACATGATACACACCCATTAGGTTGACTTGTATAATATTTTCCCATTCATCGGCTGACAGATCTAAGAAACCGCCAAATTTGCTGATTCCCGCGTTATTAATGAGGATATCGATATCACCGAGCTGTTCCTTCACTTGAGCAACAGCTTGGTTAACCTGATCGGCATCTTTTACATCTGCAGCAGCAAATGCAGCTTTTACACCAAGCGCTTTGACTTCTTCAGCCACTTTTTCTACATTAGCGGAAGTCCGGCCAATTAACCCGATATTCACGCCTTCTTTGGCAAGCGCCAGAGCAGTAGCGCGGCCAATTCCTCTGCCTCCGCCTGTGATTAGTGCAGTTTTATGTTGTAAACTTTGCAATTGAAGCACCCTTTCTTTGTTTACATATGTACGATATCACATTATAAGTACAATACATCCAATACGCAAATCAAACGAACTGTGTAAATATCATTTCTTCTGATTAAAAAAACGGATACAGGGTAATGACATAAGAAAAGGAGTGAACATATGATTATAGTTTATATCAGTCTTGCAGTATTAGCAGTTTCTATTATCTTCTTAGGAGTTACCGTGATTCAAAACAAGAAAAAAATGGACCCTGCACTAAAGGAGCTTTCCTCTGTTACGCAGGCTATGCAAAAACAAATCGAAGGATTAAAAACAGAAACAGAGCTGCTGACGCAAAAACAAAAGAAGATTCAGCAGGATGTCCAAATAAAAAAATACACGTTTCAGCAGACCGCAGCTGAAGTGAAAAAAGTTCCTAAAGCTGTTAAAGAGGTGTGGCAGGCTGGCCATTTAAATAGCAGGTCATGATGAATGATATCCCGTTGTTTCGATCAGAATGGACAATGGGATATCATTTTTTGAGGAGGCTTTCGCATGATTGTAAACCACAGTTGCTTAAAGGAGTTCGCAGAAAAACTACATTCTCTTCCCTCTTCACTTACAAAGTCGGATTTACTTATTTCTCCATTTCATCTTCATCAAGAAAATGAACTTGACATCTACTATTCACCTCATAATGAATATATCAATCGGACTGCTACGATTGTGATTGCCGGGATCACGCCGGGTTTTTCCCAGATGAAAACAGCGTACGAAACAGCAGTCGAAAGTCTGCGGCAAGGCCGCACTCTTGAGCAAATGGCGGTAGATACAAAAATAGCAGCGGGTTTCTCCGGGTCGATGAGACATAACCTTATCACCATGCTGGATTTATGCGGGCTGCCACAGGCTTTCGGCATTCAAAGCGCCGCGCAGCTTTTTGGAGAATTACGGCATATGCTCCATACAACTTCCGTTATTAAATATCCTGTCTTTATCCAGCAAAAAAACTATACCGGATACAAACCGGCTATCACTCATTCTCCTATCCTAAGCACTTATGCTTTTGGACACTTCCTTGCGGAGCTTAACCATGTGACGGGACCAGCTCTTCTCATTCCGTTAGGAAAAGCGGCCGAAACAGTATGTGAAACATTGATCAGACAGCACAGCCTCCAGAATTTGGTTTGCCTTAACGGCTTTCCCCACCCATCAGGCGCGAACGGCCATCGTTTGAAACAATTCAACAAAAACAAAGAGCAACTAGAAAGACAAATTCGTTCCTTTGCTGCATTGGTTGATTTCACTATAGAAAAGAGGAAATAAAAGGGATATGATAAACATAGACACAAACGCGGGGAGTGGTTGAATGTTTCCTATATTAGAAACCGATCGGCTTACACTTAGGCAAATCACAGATCAGGATGCGGAAGCCATTTTTGCTTGTTTCTCAAACGATGAGGTGACACGCTATTATGGGCTTGAAAACATGGAATCTATAGAACAGGCCATTTCAATGAGTCAAACGTTTGCTGCCCTCTATCAAGAAAAACGCGGTATACGGTGGGGAATTGAAAGACGGGACACTAAAGAACTGATCGGAACAATAGGCTTTCACGCTCTGGCCCAAAAGCATAGGCGTGCGGAAATCGGTTATGAAATCATCCCGGAGCATTGGCGAAACGGATTTGCATCAGAAGTCATTTCAAAGGTCGTATCTTACGGATTTTCTGCCCTTGGACTGTCGCGTATTGGCGCAGTTGTATTTACCGATAATGAAGCATCAAATCGTCTGCTTCTAAAAATGGGGTTTCAAAAAGAAGGTGTTTTAAGACAGTACATGTATCAAAATGGGACTCCATATGATACAAATGTGTACTCTATTGTGAAACCAAGAGAATGACGGTATTCTCTTGGTCTGTGCCACATCCCTTTTCCTTTAAAATGTCCGATTCATGACCTGCATCAGCTATGACATTTTGATTCTTGATCAATCCCTACAAGATTTTCATCTCTTAAAACAATGCTAATAACTTTTTTCCCCTACTCATAAATCCCTTTATTGGTTCTTCTTCTTGTGATAAAATCCCCAAGGAAACAAAACGCAGCCGACCACATCAAAATATAAATAACCTGAGTTTTGTATTCCCACATTGAATCCCCCATTTCTACCCCGTGAATGAAAGTCATATACGCTTTTTGTGGCAGTATCGCACAAAGGGCATTTAATATTGGATGATGTGGAGCAAAAGAAATAAAACAGCCTGACAATACACACGTGATCACACTGATACCACTCGTCATCAAACTGATGTTTCGATCCATCACAGAAGCCATAAAGATAGCGAATGCTGTTGCAAGCACTGTAAGAACACCCAGTAACCCAGCAAGAATATTTAAACGGAAACCAATTTCAGCATGAAAGAGTACATTTGTAATTAGGATGGCCAAGTAAGTGGGTATGTATAAACATAAAAAAGTAAAGATAAACTGAACCAACAAATATTTCCCCACATGCACGGGAGACACTAAAATCCTTTTGAAGGTTTTGAGCATCCGGTCTTCTGGATATAACGCAGCTAATGCCACACCTTGCATCAATACAAGCATCATGATAAAGCCTAATATATTCGTTCCCGTTCCCCGTTCAGTCCTTAATTCATCCTCTCCCCGGTAGCTGCCTGGCATTTCTCCAGTCTCAAAAAATTGCTGAATCATTTTTTGATCCGCTTTACTTTTCAACGTGGTTACTTTGTAATCAAGTTGATTTTTTTCTACAATGGCTGCATATTTCCCTAACATCAGATCAGAAAACTTCGGCTTCTGATCTACCGTTACCACTCTAAATGCAGAATCACTCGGCAAATGATGAACTTCGTCCAGTTCTGTAACAAAAGCGATTGTTTCTTTGAAAACCGGCTTCCCGGAAAACATAATCGCAACACCAATCATCAGAGGGATAATGATTAATGCAATGATAATAATGGCTTTTTTGGTCAGGATTCGCTCCCACCTGTTTTGGAATAAACTCAGCATATATATCCCTCCGGCTTAAATACAACATGAGAAACGGCAATACAAATGATTGAAGCCAATATTAGTCCTGACATAACAGGCTGCAGCATACTGAAATCATGATCATAAATGAGACGAAATGAACATTCTGTTACCCATTTAATCGGAGAAAGAATCGATATCTGATTGACGGTATCTCCAAATCTATGAATTCCGAAAAATACGCCACCAAAGAAAACAAAAAAAGCTATCGGAATTTGCATAATCCCATTCGCCTGTTCTTCATTCTTGAACAAACTGCAGAACATTGTGCCAAAACAGCAACCGAAAAATAAAAATACATACAATAAAAGCATGAAATACGTAAGATATTGTCCTCCAAAGTTCAAATGAAAAATCGTTTGGGCTATCAACACATTCATGCTGTACATAATGCCACTGAATATAAAGGTTGATAGTAATTTAGAAAGATAGATACTAGTTGTCGAAACCGGCGCATACACAATACGAAGGTTCGCTTTCTTCACCTTTTCCTCCATAAACGTATTAGAGCTCGTCATAGCAATCAGAGCTGCAGTGAAAATCGTCATATTCACTCCGTAATAATCATAAGAACTTACCCCGCCTGCTCCAAAGCTGCTTTTCGTAACAAAGCCCATGACCAGAATGAGAACGAAAGGAAAGGCCGTATTGGCTATTACAAGAACCGGATTCCTTAAAATATTCATAAAATCAAATGTTATCAATTTTAACAAACTCATTTTGCTCTCCTAATCTCTTAAATTTCTTCCCGTCAGCTCTAAAAATACCGTTTCTAACGATGCCTCTTTTTTGTTCATGTTTAGGATGCTGCAACCTTGGGCACTCAATTCTAATATGATTTCACTCAGGTGATCTTGGTTCTTTTGAACGGTAACATTTAGTTGATGGTCAGAGAAATCAACTCCTGTCACTCCTATGATTTCTCTAATCGAGTTTTTATTTAATCGCTGAACATGCGCCAGTTGAAAAGCGTATGTTATTTCTTTATTGACTTCTCTGTACAGCTCTTCTTTTGTTCCATTGGCAATAATTCTTCCTTCATTCATGATCATAATACGATCTGAAATCGCCTCAACTTCTTCCATATAATGTGTAGAGTAAATGATGCTTGCGCCTTTTGTTTTCAGCTCTTTTATCGATTCCAAAATGTGATGCCGGGATTGCGGATCGATTCCTACCGTGGGCTCATCCATGATAATCAGTTTCGGCTGATGGGCAATGGCGCACGCAATGTTTAATCTTCTTTTCATCCCGCCTGAAAACGTCTTTGGCTTGTCATCTTTCCGTTCATATAGCTGTACGAGCTCCAAAGCCTCTTTGACTCGGGCTTTCAGTTCTTCTCCTTTAAGAGAATAAAGACTGGCAAAAAAACGAACATTTTTCTCAGCTGAAATCTCCTCATAAATCGCGATATCTTGAGGCACAATCCCGATGCCTTTCTTCATTTCCTTTGACCCTTTTTTCACACTATGGCCCAATATCGAAACGTTTCCGAAACTGGCCGACAATACTCCTGATAAAATATGAATGGTTGTGCTTTTTCCTGCACCATTTGGACCTAGTAAGCCAAGCACTTCCCCCTCTCTCACTTCGAACGAAATCCCATCTACTACCGTTTTGTTTTTATACTGCATTTTCAAGTTTTCTACTATTGCTACGTTGTTCATAGTTGGTTCTCCTTTTTACTTTCTCCGTTTTGCGAATTCCTGCAATAAATTTGTTTTCAAATTGTCTCGATTTTGTTCAATGTCAAAATCAGCAGCGTCTTCTTCAAAACCATCCTGTTCTTCTCCATCAAAACTGTACAGTTTCTTCAATAAAATCCACAATGTTTCCAGCTCTTCCGTCGAAAAGCCTTTAAATAGATCGGCCATAAAATACACCGCTTTTTCACCGCATTCCTCCATGACACGCTTTCCTGAATCAGTAATCTTCACATTAACTGCACGCTTGTCGCGTTTACTTGGTACAGTGATGACATAACCTCTTTTTTCAATACCGCTGACAAGTCTGTTGATGTTTTGTTTTGAAGTGCCTAATTTTTTTGCAATGTTGTTGAATGTCGTTTCCTCTTCCGGTAAATGCAGTATGGCAACCATCGTCATAAATTGCCTCGACGTTAAGCTTTCATAATAATCGTCTCCGCGTGATTGGATTTTGTTTAATGTGGAAAAAAGTGTAGCGTAAGACTGTTGCATTAAAAATAAATCTTTCAGTTCCTTAGAATAATCCACGATGTTCCCTCCTTTAATAGACAACTTATTGTCTATTAATCTTAACATTTCTCACTATATTGTCAATATGTTGTCTATTTTTCTTTAGAATCCCTCGATAATTAATAGAATAGTAATATTCTGATCGATTCAGAAAGAGTAATGTTGATGGCCCGTCATCGAGAATTCAATGAAAAATAAAGCGTTATGAATCTGTTTTGAGAGAACATTCGGGCGAGCTAAGACTTTAACGTGGAACAAACGGCTCAGACTTATATTCTGTTTCTTATCGGCTGACTGTGATGGTGAAATCCCGTCCAGATCAATCATTTTTGCGTCATTCCGTATCGGAAATCCTTACATTGCTGAACAAATGATAAAAAACGCCCTCAAACAGGGCGCTTTCTACTTAAGATGCATATTGAGGAGATGTTTCCTCCTTAACTGCTTTTTCCTCAGGTATATGAATACATTTTGTCAAGACCGCACTTGCAAGGTAAAGGGCCGCAAAGATCCAGACGACACCTTGCGCGCCGACGAGACCGATGAACAGCCAAGCGAGTGCGGGGCCGACAAACGCTGATAAACCTGCAGCCAAATTCAATACAGACATGGCTGCCCCTTTATCTTTTCCTGCCACCGTCGGCACAATTGCACCAATAGGCACATAGCCTGCCAGCAAACCGCCCCAAATAAAGCCGATCACGCTGACAACCGCTAAGCTTCCGCCGGAGAAAACAGGTGCGTAGTATAATAAGAGGGTGAAAATGCCGCAGCCGACTCCGCCGAACCAAATAACAGTATTTTTCCAGCCGAATTTATCGCCGACAATACCAAAGATAAGGTTAAACACAATGTTCCCCAGGAAAATCGTTCCCCAAATTTGCAGCCACACATTGGTTGAAATTCCATGCTGGGCCATGTGCATCGGCAAAAAGACTGGAAAACCATATGTACCAATGCTGTTGATGATTCTGATGATTCCGCCTGTAAGCACGCGCGGATTTGTAAATAAAATCGTAACCCCTTTTAAAAGCTCCTCGGCTGTTTCTGATCTTTTTCTTTTCTTCTTTTCAAAACGGTCTTTATTGATAAACAATGCAAAGAATGCACCGAGACATACCCAGAAAATAGAGCTCCAAAGCGTATTCAAATAACCGAACGCTTTGATCGCGTAGCTTGAGTACCAAGCGCCGAACACAAACATGCCGAGGCAATATGCTATCCAAAACCAGCCGACAGCAGTGCTCAGTTTGCTTTGCGGTGTTCTGTAAATGACCCATGTCAAGAAAGAATAAGCAAAAAGCGGGTAACCTAACCCTTTTACGAAGTAAGTCACATACATCACTGGCAGGTTCAGCTGTTCAAATCCAAATACGATAAAAGCAGCTGTACCGATCACATAAAACAACAGCCCCATAAACATCGTTCGTTTTGCGCCAAATGCTTCGAGACATACACCCGAAAACCAGGAAGCTATGGCAAGCGCAATTCCGTATATACTAAAAATAGAAGCGGACTGCTGAACGGTGAGCCCGTTTTCGATCAAAAAAGGACTGAGCCAGCCTTGTTCAAGGCCATCTCCCATCATAAACAAAACAACCCCTAAAAATCCCCAGGCAAGCCGCTTCGGTATTCCTATTTTATCCAACATATCTGTCTCCTCCTTAGATGCTAATATTCATTACCGTATTACCTTATTAAAGTTGAAAATTAAATGATTCCTCAAAACAGCAGAAATGCCGTCTTAAATTAATACTTTGCTTTCTGATCCTGAAAAAAAGCGCTGTGTTTGCTTCCATTCCTCATATAAAGCCAATTCTATCTGACAGTCCTTCGGTTCGATCACCCGGACATTTGCTGACATCTCCTCCGTTAATTGAAAGGTTTCATTGCAAATGACTGCAGCACCGACGACAGATGCCTGATGATATCCCTCTTGGACATAGACCTTTTTTTGAAGAAGATCCGCGATATATTGAGTGAGCGCTTTGCTTTGGAATCCCCCTCCGCACACCCAAACATAGTCACGTTCAAACGGAGTAACCTCTGTTAAAATGTCAAAGTTCCATTTGATTGAAAATGCGATCTCTTCTAGCGCTGCACGTACAAAATGTGCCCTCTTTAAATGTGCTGACAGCGGGGCATCAAAAAGAAAACCGCCTCTCGTTAACGCATTCTTTTCAGCCGATAAATAAGAGCCGAGAGCCGCTACACATGCATGGTCTTCTTTTGCAAGTGCAGAAATCTCCTCCTCCATTACTTCGTACGTTTCATTCGGATAAAAAATCTGTTTTAATTTTTGATAATTCAAGCCGGTAATTCCCGGATTCGTTTCCACAAGCCAATGCCCTTGATCCGTATGACAGTTCAGCCAGGCTTTATGTTTTGTGTCGCCATAATCCGCAGTAATTTTGGTTATTGGCGTTGTTGTCCCTGATACAATGACAATGTCCTCAAGTCCAGCTCCGGTGCTTTTGACAGCTAGCTGTGTATCCCCGCCCCCTGCTATAACCTTAGCATTTATTGAAAGGCCTAATTCGGATGCATATTCATTTGCTATCGTTCCAATTGCTGTTCCCGCTCTTACAAGAGGCGGAAGGATAGATGGAGAAAAGCCGAATATGTCGCACATCTCTTCTGACCAAGTGTTTTGCTTCACATCAAACAGCAGAGTTTCTGTTGCCTGTGATGGTTCATATGTTAATATTCCGCTCAGTTGGTACGTCACCCAATCACTGATGCTAGTAAAGCTTGCAGTCTTTTCCCATAAAGAGGGCTGGCGCTGTTTTAATCCATAAAGCTTGAGCGCGGAAAAAAGTGCGGTTGGCAGGCGGCCTGTGCGGCTGTATATCTCTTCCCGATCGGGAATGCCCGCCTCCCACTCTCGGCCGCGATTATCGATGTTCGGCAGCCCGAGAAAAGGATTGCCGTTTTGATCAATCAAAACAATCCCCTGTCTTTGGCTCGTCGATGTCAAACCAATGATGTCAATATCACACGAACGGGATAGCGCACGTTTTGCCAAATTCATCACCTGCTTCCACAGCACCTGAGGAGAAAAATAACGGCTGTCCGGGTAAAGCGTCTCTGTGGAATACACGATGTCCTCCCGTTCAACTGTTAGAACACTGCCAGTTACACTCACGACCGCTACCCTCGCATTGCCTGTGCCAATATCAAAAACAAGATAGCCTTTTTGTTTTTTCATTCTGTTAGCCTCCTTTCTTATACCCCTGTTTTCAGTTCGTCCTTGTTATACATTGTCGGAATATTAAGAGTTTTTTCACCCTTCCACTTTTTGAGGGCTTTATTCAGTATCGTCACGTGATGATCCTCCACTTCAAATGTTGCTCCAGCGAGATGCGGTGTTGCCAGAACATTAGGCAATGAAATCAATTCATAATCTGATTCCTCTGGAGGTTCATGATAAAAAACGTCTAATATCGCACCTCTGATTTTATGTTCTTTTAATACAGATAAAAGATCTTCACGGTTTACAACAACTGCTCTTGAAGTATTGACGAAAATCGCACTCTGTTTCATCAGATCAAAATACTTCCGATCAATAAGTCCAAGTGTTTCCTCAGTACGAGGCAGATGGACAGAAACGATATCACTGTCTGAAAACACCGTTTTAAGAGATACTTTTTCATACAACGGATGATCGTCTTCAATGTATGGATCGTAATACTTTATTTTACAGTCAAACGCAGTCAGCAGTTTTGCAATCCTTTGCCCGACTGCGCCGAACCCAATCATGCCAACCGTTTTTCCTGATAATTCATTTCCTTTAAATTTGACATAAGCCTGCAGGTAATCCCTGTCCCACTTTCCATCCTTCAGCCATTGATTCGAGACGCTGGTATGGCGGAGAAAGGTAATCACATTTCCAATAAACATTTCAGCAACGGCTTGTGCATTCCGCCCTGGTGTATAAAAAACAGGTATGCCTCTTTTTGAAGCAGCTGCCACATCCACATTGGAGGGCATTCCCCTGCAAACACCGACAAATGAAAGTTCGGGAACAGAAGCAAATACGCTGTCTGTTACCTGATCAAGTTCAGTAATCAAGCCTGTCGCATTTGTTGCTTTTAGCAGCTGAATGAGTTCATCTTCCCGATATGCCCGGCCTTGTTCCTTCCAAGATTGATAAGCAACTGAGCCAAACAAGTTTTCTAGCTTTTTTCGTCCTTCTTCGTTGTACGGTGCTGTAACCAAAACCGTCATGGTGCAAAACATCCTTTTCATCGTATTTTTCATAAAAAAAATCTCTTTCCGAAGATGGAAAGAGATTCATATATAGGCGCGCTCTGTTACAGGCAGACGCCGGTATAAACCTTGCTTTCCTATCTTTCAAGCTGACGCTTGCTGGAATTGGCAC
>NZ_JAVAXX010000169.1:0-14181 GCF_042709275.1 Bacillus sp. LR_5
ATTGTCTATCAATGGAAGGGGATTTTTATGAATCAATCTAAGCAACTGGTTCGCCTTATTGAAATAGCCATTATGACTGCGGCTGCTGTTATTCTAGACATCGTCTCAGGAATGTTTCTTAGGATGCCTCAAGGAGGCTCGGTCTCCATCATGATGATTCCGATTTTTTTGATTTCGTTTCGGTGGGGTGTTAAAGCAGGCCTTACTACCGGCCTGCTGACAGGTCTGGTTCAAATCGCAATCGGAAACTTATTCGCACAACATCCTATACAGCTATTGTTAGATTACATTGTCGCGTTCGCAGCTATCGGAATAAGCGGCTGTTTCGCTTATTCTGTCCGTAAAGCCGCTGCATCCAAAACAAAAGGGAAATTGATTGTTTCAGTGGTCAGCGCAGTTTTTATCGGCAGTTTCCTGCGCTATGCCGCACATGTCATTTCAGGGGCAGTGTTTTTCGGCAGCTACGCCCCAAAAGGAACGCCGGTATGGATTTATTCTTTAACTTATAATGCTACTTACATGGTTCCTTCATTCATTATTTGTGCAATTGTCCTATGTTTATTATTTATGACAGCCCCCCGTTTGCTTAAAAGTGACAAAGCTTAAAAGTGACAATCCCCCAACGAATTCCGCTGGGGGATTTTTTGTTATGTGTTAAGAAGTGTTTTTAAAGCAGAAAGATCCGGCCAGCCAAGGCCTACTTCTTTCAGCCTTATTCCGGCGATTTCAAAGCTGTCCTCTGCTACTCTTTTAGGTGAATAGGCTTGATAAAATATAATCGAGGGATTCTGCTCAATGACCCAAACAAACATACTTGAAAAGCCATGTTGAAGCAAAAACTCTGCTCCTTTTGCTAAGAGCGCCCTGCCTGCACCTTGCCGCTGGCGCTCTTCCAGAAGATAAATAGCGTATAACTCGCCGTCATAACCTTCTTGTTCAGAGCGAATAGGTCCAAATGAAGCAAAGCCGAATATCGAACCATTTTCGTCCTGAGCCACAAATACACCTTTTAACGAGCGGCTTTTCCATTTGTCTTCAAATTCCTTGTAGTTCAGACTGTTTAAGTATTCAGCCGGGACAATTCCTTGATATGTTGTCCTCCAGCTGTCTACATGCACTTTTGCAATGTCCTTTATATCCTCTAACTTTGCTTCTCGTACAGTTGCCATCCGCTGGGATCCTTTCCTTAGTCATTATTCTGGTTTTTGGACCGTTTTCGCTTCTTTTATTTCATTTGTTAATTCGGTAATGCTTTGTTTTACATTTCCTTTTCCTGAAAAGTTCTCAATCATTTCTTTCACGTCAATTCCCGACGATGCTTTTAAGCTTTCTTGCAGGCTTGACATTAAGTTCGTCGCATAGCTGGTTACTTTGTTAGCGCCGCTTGATTCACCGCTTCCTCCTGTATCAACAACTGTGATTTTATCAATATTTGAAAGAGGTGCCGCTGCTTGTTTCGCGTATTCCGGTAGCATTTTTACGATCATATCGAAAATCGCCGCCTGCCCATACTGTTCAAAGGCAGCCGCAATTTTCTCTTTTGCTTCCGCTTCTGCCAGACCTTTTAGGCGGATAACCTCTGCTTCTGTTTCCCCTTTTGCTTTTTCAGCTTCTGCTTTTGCTAACCCGTCAATTCTGACTTTTTCCGCCTCAGCCTTCGCCATTGCTTCAATACTGTACTTCTTGGCATCGGCTTCCGCGAGCTGTTTGGCTTTCTCAGCTGCTGCGGACTGCTCGACTGAATAACGGTCTGCATCGGCTTTTTTCTTTACTTCTGAGTCATATTGACGTTCACGGCGAAGAATTTCTTTTTCTTCTAATTCTATTTGTTTTTGGCGTTCGATAATTTTAACCTGCATTTCCTGCTCTGTGACATGCTGGCGCGCCTTGGCAGTCTCTAAATCATATGCCTGGTCGGCATTCGCTTTTGCCGTATCTTGTTCTCTGCGATATTCAGCCATTTTGAGCTGATTGATTTTTTCAGCTTCAGCGATTTCCGTTGCCCGTTCAAGTTCTGATTTTTTTGCATCTTTATCGGCTTCTGCCCGCTTAATTCGGGTTTCTTTATCAGCCTCTGCTGTTGCGATATCAGCATCCCGTTTTACCTGGGCAATTCTCGGTTTCCCTAATGATTCAAGATAACCGTTTTTATCACGTACATCTTTAATGGTAAAGGAGACAATCACAAGCCCCATTTTTGCGAGATCCTGCGAAGCGACACGCTGTACCTCTTGAGAGAATTTTTCTCTGTTTTTATAGATTTCTTCGACTGTCATTGAGCCGAGAATGGAACGAAGGTGGCCTTCTAAAACCTCCCGCGCTTCCTGCTCGCGGTCGTCTTTTGATTTTCCTAAAAATTGTTCGGCTGCTGTAGCGATTTCTCCTATAGAACCGCCGATTTTAATAATCGCAGTTCCATCGGCCATTACAGGCACTCCTTGTTCTGTATAGACTTCAGGTGTCGATACATCAAGTTTGCTCGATAATAGGCTTAGCGGCTCTGCCTGCTGGAAGACGGGAAGGACAAAGGTTCCTCCGCCGCGGACGATTTTAAGACGGTTGCCGCCTTCATCGACATGAACATTTTTATTGCCCAGATAGCTCCCCGTTACGATTAACGCTTCATCAGGCCCTGCCGTACGATACTTTGTGATAAACACGGCTATAAGTGCAATTAATAAAAAGAATACAACTCCGATGACAATTATAATCGGCATTGTCATATCACATTCCTCCTTGTGTTTTAAATAGGTTCATGCGGAGTGACCGAAAGAACTCCGTTGTTAACATCCACGATCAAAACAGCTGTTCCGTAACTGATCTGCTGATTATCAAAACTGACCGCTGACTTTGAGATGGTACCGCCTATCCCTTCAATGACCACTTCACCATACCCATCAACAGGAACAGCTGTAATCACTTTACCAACTCTTCCTCTTAGATCATCTTCTTTATAAGCCAATGATTCTTCTGCGGATGATAATGGGACCAGTACAAAGATGTGAAGCAATACCACCAGCATGATCGAAAGGATGCAAGATAAAAGCGCGATCAACAGGCTCGACATGGGCAATATGAGCTCGCCTATATATCCGCCTGCTGAAAAACATGTAAAAAATGCGAGCACCAATGTCAGATTAAGAAAAGGAATGCCTTCTGACAGCCCTGCAAATACGTCTCCGAAAAATAGAAATAACAGCGTAAGACTGCCCGCAATAATAAGCGTATAAAGATAAATCGTTTGTATAGGAACGCCAAATAACTCCAATTCCCTCATCCTTTCTTCACCAATGCATTGATGAACGGCCGCCGTTACCATTTATACGAGATACAACGTAAAAGGTTTCAAAATTTTAAGATAAATAACCCATTTTGAAGTGCTTGATAAATGATAATTGCTTATATATATGGTAATGTCATTTTAGGAGGAGATATGATGAGTATCTTTAATGAAGCCAGATTAGAAACGTGGAACGAAGTAAAAGGACTTTCTGACGAAAAGCTGAATCAAAAGCCCTCTGCTGAAGAATGGAGCATACGGGAAGTGCTTGACCATTTGAAAAAAATCGATATGGCCGCACAAAAAATGCTGAAGGAACGTGTAAAGGAAGCTCCTGTTAAAGAAGTTGAAGAAAAACCGCTTGAGGTAGCACAGGATAGAAATAATAAACGGAAAGCTCCGAGTCATCTTGAGCCTGAGCATGATTTTATTTCAGGCAGCCAAATGAAACGCGAGCTTGATGTGGTGAGAGAGCAGCTGACTGCTGCAATTGCCTCTCTGAAAGAAGAAGATTTTGAGAGAGTGCTTCCGCATCCTGTGTTTCAAGAGCTGACTGTCAGACAGTGGATCGATTTTATCGGCCACCATGAAAAACGGCATCTCAGCCAGATTAAAGAAATTAAAGAGAAGATAGAAAGGGCCTGATTTGATCAGACCCTTTCTGCTTTTGGTGGTTTGACTTTCCGCTGATAGGAATGAACTTCTATTTCATCACCTGCGTAAACAGCTCCGGGTCTCTCAACAATGCACACAATCCCTCTTATGCCCAGTGCATGACGGACAAAAGCCGGTGCCAGCTTTGACTTGTCCGGATAATAAGACTGAATGACTTCTCCCGGCTGAATACACGGATCATTTTCTCCCTCACACAGCAAAGCGGCTCCGCTTGGAAAAATGAGCCGGCTTCCTTCTTTTAATGAAGTAAGATCAGGTATGCCGCTGACTGCCACATTCGCCCCGAGCCATTCCGGCAAAATGCTCGGCACTCCCATTTTTAAAGCAATTTCATCACATTCCTCTATTGAAACAATAGAAATTTGTCTCCGGTTAAAAATTTCAGTCCCTCTTGAAAACATCGGTTCTCTGGCTCCCGCTTTTTTGGTCAGGCCAAAATGCAAGTCGCCGGGGATGCCGCCATAATCAAAATCTAGCTTGTCCATTTGCTTTGTTACGAAGCTTTCTGTATCTGCGATATATACACCTTCCGTTTTTGCGGTTATACGCTTCCACATCAGCAGCACCTTCCTTCTCTAAAATTTCCATCTATGCTTTATTATCCAAAAAAATCCCGCTCTGTAAAGGAGCGGGACATGTAGTTATACCGTTTTAGGTGTAAGGTTAAAGCAGCGCTTGTAGATCCAATTGTATGCTTTTTCATTTAAATCTCTAGGGTTTCCGAAGGTTTGCGGATCTTTCATCGCTTCTTTTGACAAACGTTCGATCATATCAGGTGATACTCCCTGCTCTTCTAAAGTCGGTACTTCTAAGTCTTCGACCAGGTCATACATCCAATTGACAGATGCTTTCGCAGCTTCTTCTGTTGTCATATTGCTTGTATCAATACCGAACGCTTTCGCAATACGTGCAAATTTCTCAGGGTAGCCCTTCCAGTTGTACTCCATGACAGGTCCCATCATCGCAGCCACACATTGACCGTGAGCGACTGGGATAATACCGCCAAGCGTTTGGCTCATCGCATGAGCCGCGCCCGCTGATTCACTGCCGTAAGAAAGACCTGCAAGCATCGCAGCCTGCGCCATTCCGTATCTTGCTTCCAGATCCTCTCCGTCAGCAAATGCTCTTTTAATGTAATGAGCGGCATATTCAATCGCCATCAAGGCAACTGCATCCGTGATTGGCTGCGCAAATTTCATTGTATAGCACTCAATGGCATGAGCAAGCGCATCAATTCCCGTCATGGCTGTTACATGCGGAGGCATTGAAACATGAAGCTCCGGATCAATGATGGTCAGGTGCGCTGCGATCAGCGGACCGCCCGTGTTGAATTTGAATTCTCTATCTTCATCTGTGATAACCGCCCATTGGGTTACTTCTGATCCTGTTCCAGCCGTTGTCGGAATTGTCGTCAGCGGAGGAATACGGTTTTCCAGCGGTTTTTTTCCATCTGCCGCTTCATAATCCAGCACGCTTCCTTCGTGAGTGGCTTCTACTCCGATTGCTTTTGCAGTATCCATGGAGCTTCCGCCTCCGACTGCCACCAAACCATTACAGTTCTCTTTTTTGTACAGCTCAGACCCTTCATTCACCAGACGGACAGGCGGGTTTGGCTCTACTTTATTAAAGAGCACCACTTCAATGCCTGCTTCTTTAAGTGATTCGATAACAGGATCTACGACGCCGGCTTTATAAATTCCAGGGTCTGTGACAAGGAGTGCTTTTGAAACGCCAAGCGCAGCTACTTCTTCACCCGTATTCTTGACTGCTCCGATTCCGTGCTTAATCACAGTCGGAATTTCAAATGTATGGAATTTGTGCATGCTTTCTATTTTCATATTTAATGTCATCATTAACTCCCCCTCTTATGAATTGAACCAATTAACCGCTGCCGGTTTTGTATTGCGATACACATGTTTGACTTCTGTGTATTCTTCAAGACCTATTTTTCCAAGCTCGCGTCCGAACCCGGATTGCTTATAGCCGCCCCATGGCGCCTGTGCAAAGTACGGATGGAAATCGTTAATCCAAACTGTCCCCATTCTCAAGCGGGCTGCTACGCGTTCGCACTTTTCAATATCTTTTGACCATACCGCTCCGGCCAAGCCATAGATGGTATCATTCGCAAGCGCGATAACCTCTTCTTCCGAGCTGAAGGTTTCGACTGTCAATACAGGACCGAAAACCTCTTCTTGAACGATTCTCATGTCAGATTTACAGTTTGAGAAAATAGTAGGTTCATAGAAAAAGCCTTTTTGAAGCGCATGGTCTTCCGGACGCTTGCCTCCTGTCTCCAGTTTCGCACCTTCTTCTATTCCGATCTCTACATATTTTTCTACTTTTGCCCTGTGCTCTGCCGAAATAAGCGGGCCGCTTTCTGTATCTGCGTGAAAACCATTTCCGAGTTTTATGCGTTTTGCCCGTTTGACAAGCTCTGCTAAAAATTGATCGTGAATGGCATCTTCAACAAGCAAGCGGGAACCAGCTGAGCATACTTGGCCGGCGTGGAAAAATACAGCGTTTAATGCCTGATCGACCGCAACCTCTAGATCTGCGTCCTTGAAAACGATATTTGGATTTTTTCCGCCAAGTTCAAGTGCGATTTTTTTGACGTTTCCGCTTGCTGCCCGCATGATTTTTTTGCCTGTTTCGATTCCACCCGTAAACGAAATCAAATCGACGTCTTTGTTTACGGCAAGCTCGTCGCCCACTGTGGCTCCCGGTCCAAGAACAAGATTTGCGACACCTTTTGGAACACCGGCTTCTTCCATCAGCTTAAAGACTTTGATTGTCGTCAGCGGCGTGATCTCACTTGGTTTCATGACGATAGTATTTCCTGCAGCCAGTGCGGGTGCGATTTTCCAGCTCGCTTGCAGGAGCGGATAATTCCACGGCGTAATCTGGCCGCAAACCCCGATTGGCTCTCTGATGATTTTGCTTTCTGAATCAGGGATCGGAGATGAAATGATCTCTCCGCCATCTTTATCTGCCAATCCGGCGTAATATTGAAAAACATTGGCGATATCGTCCATATCCGCCTTGCTTTCTTCGAGTGTTTTTCCAGTATCAAGCGATTCAAGCTCAGCCAGTTCATCAAGGTCGCGCCTGATTAATTCCGCAATTTTCAGAACAATCTTCCCGCGTTCAAGCCCCGATAGAGATGACCATTCTCCTTTGTCAAATGCTCTTCGCGCGGCTGCGATTGCCTTGATGGCGTCCTCTCGACCTCCTTCGCTTACGGTTGCAATTTCTTCTTGATTAAATGGGTTGATAATGCTGCGGATCTGCTCTTTTTCGGCACTGATCCATTCTCCGTCAATATATAATGTTTGACTCATATAAGCCTCCTTGACGTAAATAAAGTTTGTTAAATAAAAATTTAACGTTTTTAACAACCTTAATCTAACATACGAATTTTAAACTGTCAAAGCCCCATTTTGATTTTTCTTTTTGACATTTCTTTATGTTTCGTTAAGATAAAGAACATAAAGAAATAACTTAACGAATTTAATTTTCTAAAGGAAAAGAGGGTCAGTATGGATGAAAATCCAGAATTTGCAGCTATAGAACAGGCTCGGGATCTTGTTATCGACTCCATTGCTGAAACGATGGATCTTTACGGAATTACCCGCAGTGTCGGGATTCTATATGGGACGATGTATATGAGGGATGAGATGACGCTTGACGAAATGCGTGAGGAATTGCAAATGAGCAAGCCAAGCATGAGCACAGGCGTCAAAAAGCTTCAGGACTTAAATGTAGTGAAAAAAACATTTCACCGGGGCATCCGCAAGCATACATTTGTAGCTGAAAAAGATTTCTTCAAATTTTTCACAAATTTCTTTCCGCCCAAATGGGAACGGGAAGTTCAGGTAAATGTAGCAGCAATTGAAGAAGCTCAGGCTGATTTACAAGAGGTTTTAAACAAAGACAGTCTCAGTGAGGACATCAAAAATGAAGCACTGCAGTTATACGAGCAGCTGGAAAGCTCTAAAGCTTATTATGATTGGCTGAAACGGCTTGCTGAATCGGTGCAAAGCGGGGAAATTTTTAAATTTATACCGATTGAAACAAAGTAAAACAGAAACGCCTGGGAAACCGGGCGTTTTTTTGTTCTTTTATATGTAATTACTACAAATTTGAAAAATACGGGAAAAACACCCCATTTACTTCCAAAATGTTTGATGGTAATTTTATGTAGGTAAAATTTGTATTTGGCCGTTCAGAGGAGGTGAAAAGCGGGCAGGCCTGTATATTTTATAACTTTTTAGGGGGAATTTTATTATGAAACGCAAATTATTATCTTCTTTGGCAATCAGTGCATTAAGTCTCGGTTTACTCGTTTCAGCACCTTCAGCTTCTTTCGCGGCTGAATCTAAATCAACTTCCGCTCATACTGAGTCTACTATGAAAACACAGTCAACAGCTTCATTGTTCGCAACAATTACAGGGGCCAGCAAAACTGAATGGTCTTTCTCAGATATCGAATTGACGTATCGTCCAAACACGCTTCTCAGCCTTGGCGTTATGGAATTTACATTGCCAAGCGGATTTACTGCAAATACGAAAGACACAATGAACGGACGTGCGTTGCGTGAAACACAGATCCTCAATAACGGGAAAACAGTAAGAATCCCTCTGGCACTTGATTTGTTAGGAGCTGGCGAGTTCAAATTAAAACTGAATAACAAAACACTTCCTGCCGCAGGTACATATACTTTCCGTGCGGAGAATAAATCATTGAGCATCGGAAATAAATTTTACGCAGAAGCCAGCATTGACGTGGCTAAGCGCAGCACTCCTCCGACTCAGCCATGCGGCTGCAACTAATCTAAAAGACCGGTTAACGCCGGTCTTTTTTACGTTTTTGACCTCCCCCTTTTTCCTCTTTTTCCAGTTATCTTTTTCTAGTTTAAAATTTAAATTGACAAACTCTAGAAACAGGAGTAAATTCTTGAGTGTTCAATTTCATACAGTCTCTTTTACCGCTTAATCAAATACGAACGGGGGAACCAACGATTGGCTGTTTTTTTAACAGCCTTGGGGTGAATCTTACTAAGTAAGAGGGGGTACTCTGAATCCCTAATCCGACAGCTAACCTCGTAGGCGTTTACAGAGAGGAGGTCTATTAGCGGCCATTCTTCGAAATGGTCTTTTTTGCTTCAAAACGTTAATTTCACTAAGGGAGTTATGAACATTGGGAAGAATAAAAAATAAGCAATTTGCCGTGATCGGACTGGGCAGGTTTGGTGGAAGCATTTGCAAAGAGCTTCACAGAATGGGCCATGAGGTCCTTGCGATTGATATCAACGAAGAAAAGGTAAATGCATACGCTTCTTACGCAACTCATGCGGTGATCGCCAACGCCACCGAAGAAAACGAATTGCTATCGTTAGGAATACGCAATTTTGAATATGTGATCGTTGCAATCGGAGCGAATATTCAAGCGAGTACCCTGACCACCCTATTATTAAAGGAGTTTAACATTCCACATATTTGGGTGAAGGCTCAAAACCATTATCATCATAAGGTGCTTGAAAAAATCGGCGCTGACCGCATTATTCATCCTGAAAAGGATATGGGCGTCAAGATCGCACAAAGCCTTTCTGATGAGAACGTTTTGAATTACATTGATTTATCTGATGATTACAGTATTGTCGAGCTGCTGGCAACACACAAGCTTGATTCAAAATCGATTATTGATCTGAATGTAAGAGCGAAGTACGGCTGCACGATCCTGGCCATTAAACATCATGGAGATATCCGTCTTTCTCCCGCACCTGAAGACATCATACACGAACAGGATTGCCTGGTGATCATGGGGCACAAAAAGGATATTAAACGTTTTGAAAACGAAGGGATGTAGACATAGGTGACACTTCAAAAGGATAAAGTGATCAAATGGGTTCGTTTTACACCGCCTCAAGTGCTTGCAATTGGTTTTTTTCTTACCATTATCATCGGGGCTGTGCTGTTAAAGCTTCCGATTTCTACAATGAAGCCATTGTCATGGATAGATGCCCTTTTTACTGCAGCTTCGGCTACAACCGTTACAGGGCTTGCAGTTGTCGATACCGGTACAGAATTTACACTTTTCGGGCAAACTGTCATCATGGGGCTGATTCAGATCGGCGGGCTTGGATTTATGACTTTTGCTGTTTTGATCGTCATGATATTAGGGAAAAAAATCGGATTAAAAGAACGAATGCTGGTTCAGGAAGCCTTAAACCAGCCGACAATCGGCGGCGTCATAGGCCTTGTCAAAGTCCTGTTTCTGTTTTCCATCAGTATTGAGTTGATAGCAGCACTCATCTTATCCATCAGGCTTGTGCCCCAGTATGGTTGGGCATCCGGCTTGTTTGCCAGTCTGTTTCACTCAATATCTGCTTTTAACAATGCCGGGTTTTCGTTGTGGCCGGATAATTTGATGAGCTACGTTGGCGATCCTACAGTTAACCTAGTGATTACTTTCTTATTTATCACAGGAGGAATCGGATTTACCGTTCTGTTTGACATTATGAAAAATCGGCGATTTAAAGCCTTTTCTCTACATACGAAAATCATGCTGACAGGAACCCTGATTCTGAATGCGGTCGCTATGCTTGTGATCTTTATTTTAGAGTACAGCAATCCCGGCACGCTCGGCCACCTGCATATAGGAGATAAACTATGGGCTTCCTATTTTCAAGCTGTGACGCCAAGAACCGCTGGCTTCAATTCTCTTGATATTGGAAGTATGAGAGAAGGAACGATTGTATTTACTTTATTATTAATGTTTATCGGAGCAGGCAGTGCTTCAACGGCGAGCGGCATTAAGCTGACTACGTTCATCGTGATTTTAATGTCTGTGATCGCTTATTTGCGAGGTAAAAAAGAAACGGTTATTTTCCGCCGCTCCATCAAATATCCGATTATCATTAAAGCTTTAGCTGTGAGCGTCACCGGTTTGTTCATCGTGTTTTTAGGGATATTCGCCCTGACGATCACAGAGCAAGCGCCGTTTATTCAAATTGTGTTTGAAACTTTTTCCGCATTCGGAACTGTCGGTTTATCGATGGGATTGACTCCTGAACTTACAGAAGCGGGGAAATGTATCATTATTGTTATCATGTTCATCGGAAGAATTGGTCCTTTGACGTTCGTGTTTTCATTTGCGAAAACAGAGAAATCAAATATTCGTTACCCTGACGGCGAGGTGTTTACGGGGTAATAACAAAAAATCCGGCGATTTAGGCGCCGGATTTTTTATGATTCGATATGAGATTGATTTTGTCTTTTTTCCTGTTCCGCGATGATTTCGTTATCCTCTGCATTATCACGGGTCACTTTTTGTGTAAGAATCGCACCGACCGCTACAAGTATCATAACAGCGATGTAATAGCCTTTTTCATTGAGTTCCAGATTATCAGCATTATAGAGTCCGATACTAAACAAAAATACTCCCGCAAAAAAAGTGAAATAAGCTAGTACTGTAAAGGCAACCGTGTTTCTCCGTCTATATTTCTGCACCTTTGTTCCCTCCTGAAAGCATAGTCAATAAGTGATAACTTCCGTGGAATATTATACCTCAAATTCCCCTGAATGGAACAAAGAATTAAAAATACCAGGAGAAAGGGCTCAGGTTGCTTCCTTTATTTCAACAGCTGAATCATCAATCCAGCCGATGAGTTTATCATTGATTTGAAATTGGTACCATACGGACTGGCCTTTCTGCTTTTTAGATACAACCTTTATGTCTTTGCCGACGTAAGATTGGGCAGAGGTGAGCTTTATGGACCGATCATCAGTAGAAGGCTTGGACCATATGTCTTGAACGGCACTGTCTTTAATGGCGGCTTTTAAATCCACTGATTTGAGCGATGGATTTACCTCATCGTACTCATCTAAATCGTATTTTTCCACAATAGCGCTGATTTTATCAGCGTAGTCAGGGTCTGTAGCATATCCTGATGTTTGCAATGCAGTTGCCGCTTCCTTATAATCCCCGGCCTCAAGCACCGGTTTATACTTCTTTTTATTCCACGATGTGCCGCGGACAAACAATTGGGCGTGGTCATCCATAGATTCAAAAAACGTGCTGTATTTTCGAAACTTCGCTCGAATGGTTTTTCTTTTCCCTTTTTCAAATTCGTCCGTTTCCATCGTGACATGATGGCCTTTATAATTTCCTTTTATGCCAAAAAGGTTGTTGGCCTGAGCAGCAAGCTCGCTGTTCCCCCAGTCGGATTCGAGTATGGCCTGAGCGATCGTGATGCTGGGGAGGACATGATATTTCTCATACAAAATTTGTGCATGTCCGGACAGGCTGTCTATAAATACCTGCTGTTCATCAATTTCTTCGGGTTCTTTGGATGTTTCTATCGGTTTTGATAACGTTGTCGCTAAAACAAACAGGGCTAGCGGAATCGATACAATGAAAAATAGTGAAATGAAGAGTCTACGTTTTTTCAGTTTTTTACGGGCCATGAAAACCTTCCTTCGAGTTAAAAGATTACGAATGTAAAAGAATCTACCTTTTAGAATTTTACTTGCACTTCTAATATTTTTCAATTCTTTAGGGACAAAGTTGGGAAAAGATTGCAAACAAAAAACCTTTCCCTCAAGGAAAAGGTTTTGATCGTGTATCTATTTTTGTAAATTTCTGAGTACATTACGGTATTCTGTATCATGTATCACTTTATGTGATGTAACAGCAGCTTTTGATAGTCCTTGTGTTGAAACGGCTGGTTCTTTCGGAACTGTTTTCGCTTTATCATGCGTTTTATGTGCCAACTTGTGCCCCTTACCTGTAGCGTTCATACAGAATGACAGGCAAACGAGCAGCACACTCA
Organism: Bacillus sp. LR_5; assembly: GCF_042709275.1. Taxonomy (NCBI): domain Bacteria; kingdom Bacillati; phylum Bacillota; class Bacilli; order Caryophanales; family Bacillaceae; genus Bacillus; species Bacillus sp. LR_5. Next base: position 12,787 of record NZ_JAVAXX010000169.1, read on the forward strand.
GAATAAAAGAAATGAAAAAGAGATCATGATAAGCAGTCATCATAGAATCCTGCATCGAACCGCTTTGTCTGGCAGCATCTTTTTTCGTGAAAAAGCCGATGAGGATTGGAACTCCCATATAGACAAACAATCTTAAAAACTGAACAGCTGTCATTCTCTTGACCAAATCAGGCAGCGGGCCGCCCATAGCAGCTCCCATCAGCCCTGCGGCCACTGTCAGTCCCGTTCCAGCGGCAAGCATGATAAACAGCACTGCAAACATATAGAGAGACGATTGATCCTGCATATGCAGCCATTGAAAATTCACAAACACGAGAATAAGAGCACCTATAATACCGAGCACCCCGGGTCCGACTTTATCATAAAACAAAGCGCTCACAATGGCGGCGATCGCCACTCCGATTAAAAGAGTTAAGTTTAAAAGAATGAGATGCTCCTGAGAAATATCATACATTTGACGGAGCAATCCCTGAAAAGCAGAAAGGCTGACAGCTACCGTTATCGTTCCTGCAGCTATAATGAATAAACCGAGCACCGGTTTTGGCAGCAGCATCAGTTTAATAGAAATGAAAGGATTTCTCACTTTATATTCCACAATCAATAGAACAAGGAGCAAACATAACGTCACCCCAAAACCAGTCCATACATAACCTGATGAAAGTCCCCATTTTTGCAGAAAAATGAATGTAACCGCTGAGGCTGCAGCAAGGCACACAGATAAAATGATTCCTGCACGATCTAGCGGCTGTTCTTGTTCTGCCGATCCATGATGCTCATCATGAAGAAAGAAATAGCTCACCGCGACACCGATCAGTGACAGCGCGCCAAAGATGTAAAACAGCCATCTCCAATGCCCGTAGCTTGTTGCAATCGTTCCCAGAATCGTGCCGATGATAACAGAGCCATAAAATCCCCCGATTAGCACCAGCAGTGCGTAGTTCCTGCGGTCAATCGGAAATGACAGGACAAGCATTGGAATCATAATCATCAGCATGACACCTGTAGCCGCCCCCTGTAAAAAGCGCCCTGCCGCCATCCATGCAATATCGCTGGAAAATGCGAAAAGCAGTGAGCCAAGTATAAAAACGGGTAATGAAGCCAGATAGATTGGACGGGCACCGAATTTTTTCCTCAACAGCGGTCCTGCCGGGACTAATAAAGCAAAGGCCATATTGCCGATCAATATTGGATTCACCGATGTGAAGTCACTTGTTCCAACCGTTTTCTGAACAAGGCCTTGAACTGACGACAATGCCGTGTTAGACATCAATCCCGGCCCGACCGCTAAAACGGCGAGCAAAGAAATCACCCAGTAGTGTTTTGTCTTCATGTTGTCATTCCTTCCTAAATGAATACATACGAAACACATCATTTTTTGAAAACAAAAGAAGCTAA